>JACPNS010000010.1 GCA_016185345.1 Solirubrobacterales bacterium
GACCTCGCAGAGGAGGGGTAGGCCCTCAATCGGTCGCTGTGCTTGCGATCGGTAGAGTGCGATCAGATGGCCATCGCACTCGATGGGGCGAAGTACGCCTCAGCCACGATCGTTGAGCGCAAAGACCTCTCTGAGGATCTGCTGCGGCTCAGTGGCGTCGGTCAGAGGCATCACCGCAGGCTAGTTGCCGTCAGCGCCGGAACTCACAGTCGGGCGCGAATCGGTTCGAACATTTTCCACAAGTGCAACGAACGTGTAGTCCTTGTCGTTCCGTCGCCTCCCGCGCCATTAGATTTGCCCCATGCCAACTCCCGTCATCATTCTCGGCGCGTTCTTCATCATCGGTGGATTTCTGCTGGGGCTATACAACGGGATGGTCAAGGCGCGCAACGAAACTGACGAGTCGTGGTCGGGCGTTGACATCCAACTCAAGCGCCGTCGCGACCTGCTTCCCAATCTGGTCGAGAGCGTGAAGGCATATGCGGCGCACGAGGCCGAAACGCTCCAGATGGTCACCGACGCACGTGTCGCGGCAGACGCTGCGGCGATCGCGGAATCGAACTTCGCAGCAGTCGCCGAGAACCGTGTGACTGTCTCACTGCGCGGCCTCTTCGTCGTCGCCGAGAAATACCCCGACCTCAAGGCAGATCGAAGTTTCATGCAGCTCCAGGTAACGCTCGTGGACATCGAGAACAACGTCGCCGGCGCGCGATCGATCTACAACGACAACGCGCGGCGATACAACGACAAGATCCAGAGCTTTCCGGCAAATCTCTTCGCCGGGACCTTCGGTTTCCGCGCGCGACCATACGTCGAGGCGGCGGCGCGCGAGCGTGAACAGGTACCGGTGGCAACGCGATGACGCTTCAGCCGTACTCCCACTACGCAGAGATCGGGAACAAAAGCGCCTATGAGCGATGGAACCCGAAGATGAAGTTCTTCGTGGCGCTCGCCGCGCTCGCCGGGATCGTCATCGCGCTCGTGATCGCCCGGGAGATCCACTACCCCGTGCTCGGTGCGTTCATCGGCGGAGCGGTCGGCTACTTGATCTTTCGTGGCGTGGTGTACGCCAGCGCCTCAAACACCGCCGACGAGCTTTACAGGACCGCCTGGTGCCAGGAGCGCGGCATGAGGTACATCGGCGATGGCGAGTATCCCGCAAACGCGCCGTATGCCAAGCGCGGCGACAAGCGCAAAGCAACCGATGCCTTCCAGGGCGAGTGGAACGGCCTGCAGACGTTCTTCTACAACTTCACCTACACCGACGAAGGCAGCGGCGACGACGCCGACACGGATTACGACTTCAAAATCATGCGCCTGACCGGCCGCGAGCTACCGATCGCGTCGCTGACGATGCATCAGCGCGGATTCCTGAACAAGTTCCAGTTCGTGGACAACCTCCAGGGCAAGTTCACCGGCCAGAAGCCGGTCTCACTCGAGAGCGTTGCCTTCAACGAAAAGTGGGATCTGACGATCGATGATCAGGCCGACGAGGTATGGATCCGCCGCATCTTCGATCCCAAGACGATCGCCGCGCTGAACGACGGGCACTTCACGATCCCCGACGTGCAGTACTACGGCAACGCCTGGTGGTTCGTGGAAAAGGAGCACTTCTCGATCGAAAAGCTCGAGATCTGGCCCGCGAAACAGAAGCTCGCCGCCGATGCGGTCGAGCTTCTGTCGCGAGTGCAGACTCTTTAGAAGCGGTCTTAGCGGCGCTTCTCGACGAAAGTCACGGCGTTTCCGCCGAGTCCCGCGCGGCCGGTACGGCCGATGCGGTGGATGTAGTCGTCGTGCGTCTCCGGCTCATCGAAGTTGATGACGTGGGAGACCTCAGGGATGTCGAGGCCACGTGCTGCAACGTCGGTCGCGACGAGGATGTTGACCTTGTCGGACTTGAACGCGTTGAGCGCGCGTTGGCGCTGCGGCTGTGACTTGTTGCCGTGGATTGCCTCGGACTTGAAGCCACGCTTGACCAGGTTGTCGGAGAGCTTCTGGGCGCTCCACTTGGTGCGCATGAAGACGATCGCCTTGGTCACGTCTTCCTTGATCAGGATGTCGTGGAGCTGCTCGACCTTCTCGGCCTTGTCGCCGGCGTGCACGATCGACTGGTGAATGTGGTCATTGGTCGTGTTCGTACGGACCGAGCACTTGACCGGGTTGGTCAGGAGATTGTCAAGCAATCCCTGGATCTCGCGGGTGACCGTGGCTGAGAAGCACAGCGTCTGGCGCTTGGCCGGCACTGCGTCGCAGAGGAAGCGGACGTCCTTGATGAAGCCCATGTCGAGCATGCGGTCGGCCTCGTCGAGCACCAGCGTGTCGGTGAAATCGAGATCGAGCTTGCGCTGCTGGAGAAGGTCCTTCAGGCGGCCCGGTGTTCCGATCACGACGTGCGGCTCTTTGGCCAGTGCCTTGATCTGCGGGTTGATGTTCGTGCCACCGACGCAGAGCGCGGAGTAGAGCTTCATGCCCTTGGTGAAGGCGCGGAAGTCGTCCTCGATCTGCGCTGCGAGCTCGCGGGTCGGGGTGACGATGAGGACGTCATTCTTGCCGTCGGTCTTCAGCAGCTTGTTGATGATCGGAAGAATGAAAGCGGCGGTCTTGCCGGTTCCGGTGTTGGCGAGACCGATGAGGTCGCGGCCTTCCATGATCGGCTTGATCGATTCGTCCTGGATCTGCGTCGGAGTTTCGTATCCACGCGCAATGACGTTGCGCTCAAGGCGCTCGTCGAAGCCGAAGTCGACGAACTTGTGCTTGGCGATGTAGTCGATCTGCTGTGCGGGCTGGACGTCCGAGTTGATGAAGAGGTCCGTGTCGATCAGCTTCGACTTCTTCTTGTTGCCGCGGCCAGCGTTGTTGCTGCCGTGACGGGGGTTTTTCGGTTTGTTTGTGTTGCGGTGCTGCGCTCCATTGGATTTCTTTGGGCGCGCACCGGCGTGAGAGCGGTTAGCCATCTCAAAAGTCTTTCTGTAGTTTTGGCTCAGTTGACGCCCGATTGGCGCACTAATTGAGCATTCGTGTGGCTGTCTTTCGTGACTTCACATGAATCCAGCAGAGCTGGCCTAAACGGGATGTCCGGGATCGGTCTTGGGTCTTGGGGTCGACCTACGATCCTTCGAAATATGACCACTACAGGCGGTGTGCTTGACGCACAACTTTGCCTGTCGTTCTAAGCATTGTCGCAGGTAAGGGCGAAAACCTTGACTATGCAGGCATTAATGCGTCCGCTTCGATCTCGACCAGCATCTCCGGATCGATCAGCGAGCTGACCTCAACCATCGCCATCGCAGGGCGAATCTCACCGAAGACTTCGCCGTGGGCGATGCCGATCTCTTCCCACTTGGAGATGTCGGTGACGTAGAGGCGGGTGCGTACAACGTCGGCTGCGGATGCTCCGGCGCGTTCGAGCGCGGCGGCGATGTTGGCGAGTGCTTGGCGGGTCTGGGCCGCAGCGTCGCCAGGTCCGACGAGTTCACCGTCGGGGCCTGTGCCGGTAGTGCCGGCCACGAAAACGAATCCTCCCGCGACCACGGCTCGCGAGTACCCGAGCTTCGGCTCCCACGGCGACCCGCTCGAAACATTTGTCCTGTTTCCCATTGTTCCCCCCATCTTCGTGTCGGCAAGATCGTGAATTCTGACAAAGACCAGCATGTAGACCCGCGACTTTCGGCGCATGGCTACATGACATCGTTTCCGTCCTCACCAGAACATATGTTCGTAAGGACCCGCCTATGACTGCGACGAACACAATTTCCTCACGAACCTGATGGCCAATCGCTATCGCGTCTATCCGAACCAGCCGCAAGCCGAGGTGTTGTCCCGTCACTGTGCGGACGTTCGCTTCATCTGGAATCTCGCGCTTGAGCAGCTGAACCACTACGACAAGCGACTCGCCTCCCGCCGCTCGCCAGGCCCGGCAGAGCGCGGTCGCCAACTCACCGAACTACGCGCGACGACCTGGCTCGGGAGCGGCTCATCGCCTGTTCAACAACAGGCGCTTCGCGAGTTCGACCGAGCGCTCAAGAACTGGTGGGGCCGGAGTCATCGCCGCCCCACTTGGCGTAAGGCGGGCAAACACGAGAGCTTCTGCATCCGCGACGTGCAGGTTCGTGGGCTTAGCCGCAAGTGGGCGAGCATCCAGGTTCCGAAATGCGGATGGGTGCGTTTCCGACTCTCCAGACCAATGCCGGAGTCCGTTGGGATGGCACGCGTAACCGTGGACCGCGCTGGCCGTTGGCATGTTGCATTCTCATCTCCGCAGTCGCGGATCCAGCGCACGGGAACAGGCGCTCTGATCGGCATCGACATGGGGATCGCTTCCACAGTCACCACGAGCGACGGAGCGCATGACAATGCCCCTAGTGTGCGAGGCACGGCGGACCGGCGCAAGATCCGCCTCCAGCGCAAACTCGCACGGCAAGACCCAAACTCGTCCCGCCGCGCTCGCACCAGGCTTGCACTCGCAAAGCTGGCGGCGCGCCAGTCCGATCGTTTAAACGATTGGCGGGAGAAGGCGACCACGCAACTGGTGCTCAACTATGACTTCATCGCGATCGAAGACCTCAACGTGCGAGACATGATGGCCAGCGCAAAGGGCACGAGTGATCAACCAGGAAAGAACGTCCGCGCGAAGAGCAGTCTCAACCGCGCGATAGCTAGCAAAGGTTAGAGCGCCTTCGCGCGGCGCCTAGAGGAGAAGGCTCAGGCTTCTGGAGTCGAAGTGATTCGGGTCCCGGCACGGAATACAAGTATTCAATGCAGTGTGTGCGGACATACGAACAAGGAAAACCGCAAGAGCCAAGCGGTTTTCAGCTGCACTTCATGTGGACATCTCGAACATGCAGACGTGAATGCTGCAAAAAACATTCTGGCCGCGGGGCTCGCGGCTGCTGGACGTGGAGGGATCGCAAGACCGATCGCTGCTTCGGCGGCGCCCGGCAGTCCCAACGAAGCGTCAACCGCCTTAGCCTCGATTGCGGCTTAGGAATCTCATGACCATGGTCATGAGAGGAGGTCAAAAGGACGCACGAGGTGAAGCGGCCAGCCGGGTACTGCTGATGACGCAGCTCAGAATCTTCCTCAACGCCACAAACTGGGGCACCTGGATTCGAACCAGGGATCCCGGGACCAAAACCCGGAGCCTTACCACTTGGCCATGCCCCATCAAGTCCAGAGATCTGGACCAAGTAGAGATCCTAGTGGCGTAACACGGGCTAGCCTCGCCCCCGGGGGATCACTTCAAACGGAGGATCAAGTGGACGTTCAGGAGTACATGGGATACGACGCGACCGGGCTGGCCGAGCTCGTCGCGAGCAAGCAGGTCACCGCGGCAGAGTTGCTCGAGCTCGCGCGCAAGCGCGCCGCCGAGGTCAATCCGAAGATCAACTCGATCGTCATTCCGATCGAGAAAGAGGCCGACGCACAGGTCGCAGATGGCGGCACTCCGCCCGGAGCATTTGGCGGCGTTCCGTTCCTCGTCAAGGACCTCGCACAGGAGTACAAGGGCTACCCGACGACCATGGGTTCGCGCGCGCTGAGGAGTTTCGTCGCCGACGAGCACTCGCTCGTGGTTGACCGTTTCCTCGCCGCGGGCCTCGTCATCTTCGGCAAGACCAACACGCCTGAGTTCGGCGCCAAGGGAATCACGGAATCTGAACTCTGGGGTCCGTGCCGCAATCCGTGGGACCTTGGTCGCACGCCGGGTGGTTCTTCGGGCGGATCGGCCTCGGCAGTCGCTGCGGGAATCGTCCCAGCCGCAGGCGCCAACGACGGCGGCGGATCGATCCGTATCCCGGCCGGCTGCAATGGACTTGTCGGCCTGAAGCCGAGCCGTGGACTTGCCCCGTACGGCCCGCAGTCCAATGAACCGATGTTCGGCATGGCGGTTCAGGGAGTGGTCACTCGCACAGTGCGAGACAACGCCGGGCTGTTCGACCAGATCATCGGTCACACGCCCAACTCCGACTACAACGGCCAGCTGCCAGAAGTGCCCTTCGCCGAGCTGATCAAGTCGGCGCCGGGCAAGCTCAGGATTGGCTACTCGGCAAAGTCGGCGATCACAGACTCTCCGGATCCCGAGGCCGTGAAGGCACTCGAAGCCACAGCCCAGCTCCTGACCGAACTCGGGCACGAGGTAGAAGAAATCGATCCGCCCTACGACGACAAGGCACTCGCCGCGGACTTCCTGACAATCTGGTTCGCGCAAGTTGCCGGGGCCATCGCACTCGCAAAGGAAGAGACCGGAGCCAAGAACACGGACTTCGAGGCCGACACGTTGGCGATGGCCGAGCTCGGCCGATCGAACGGCGTCATCGAAGCCGCGAAGGCGATGGCCCACAACATCGACTACGTCCGCGCGATCTCGAACTTCCACGAGAACTACGACTACTTCCTCACGCCAACGATCTCGCGTAAGCCGGTGAAGATCGGCGAGCTCGACACGGCGCCCGCCCTCCAAAAGGGAGCACGCTTCATTCACGCTGCACGCGGCGGCAAGCTGCTGCTCAAGACCGGAATCGTCGAGGAGATGATCGTGGACAACCTCGGCTGGGTGCCGTACACGCAGATGGCAAACCTGACCGGCCGTCCGGCGATCAACGTGCCCGTCTACTGGACCGATGACGGCATGCCGCTCGGCGTTCAGTTCAACGGCAGGCTCGGATCAGACGGCGCGCTGCTGCAGCTTGCGGCGCAGCTCGAAGAGGCCAAGCCCTGGGCGCAGCGCCACCCGGCACCTGTCAAGTAGGTTGCCGGGCATGGAACTGGTCGGACTGCGCACGACGATCTACCCGACTGACGATCTGGTCGCGAGCGTCGCCTACTTCAACGAGTTGCTCGGGATCAAGCCGTACTTCGATGAGCCCTTCTATGTCGGCTACAACGTCGGCGGCTACGAGCTCGGGGTGGACCCGAACTCGGAGCTTGCCGACGGTGTGCAGAGCTATTGGGGCGTAAAGGACGCGGCGGCCGCGGGCGCGGAGCTGATCGCCTCGGGCGCGACCGAAATCAGCGCCGTGAACGAAGTCGGAGATGGGATCAAGGTCGGGCAGTTCCGGTTGCCCGACGGGAATCTCTTCGCGATCATCGAGAACCCGCACTTCGAGCTGCCCTAGTCAGCGGTACTCCGGATTCGGGTTCTCGAAGTCGAAGCGCTCGCCCTTGTCCCACTCGGCGGCCTGATTGCCATAGGCGGGTAGACCCCCGGCGTTTTTCAGCATGCGCGCGATGTGCATCAGGTTCCACGTCATGAACGTGGTGTTCCGGTTGGTGAAGTCGTTGTCCCGACCTCCGCCCTCTGCGTCGAGGTAGGACGGGCCGGGGCCGGCCTCGCCGATCCAACCGGCGTCAGCCTGCGGCGGGATCACGTATCCGACGTGCTGCAGTGAATAGAGGATGTTCATCGCGCAATGCTTGATGCCGTCTTCGTTGCCGGTGATCAGGCAACCGCCGACGCGCCCGTAGTAGGCCCACTGACCGTCGTCATTGCGCTCGCCAGAGTGTGCGTACAGACGCTCGATGATCTTCTTCATCTCGGAGCTGTTGTCGCCCAACCAGATCGGTCCAGCGAGCACGAGGATGTCGGCCCCGAAGACGGTCGGCCATAGATCGACCCACTCGTCCTTGTCCCAACCGTGCTCACGCATGTCTGGGTACACACCGACCGCGATCTCGTGATCGATCGAGCGGATCTGGTTGACAGTGACACCGTGCTTGGCCATGATCGCGGCAGAGATGTCGATCAGGCCCTGAGTGTTTGAGACTTCGGGCGATTTCTTCAGCGTGCAGTTGATGAAGGTGGCCGAGAGGTCCGAGAAGTCGAGGTTGATATCCATCCGACCGTTCTACAGGAAAGTCGCCCGTGCCGCCCAAAAGGTCGCAATTTGCGCCCCACCTCTCGCACCAGGTGTGAGAGGTGACCCGCAATTTGCGGACTTCGCGCAGCGATTAGGCCGCATGAAAGTAGGATGGCGCGATGGCAGCAGTGGGCGCAGTCGTGATCATGGCCGGGGGCAAGGGCACCCGCATGCGCTCTTCGCTGACCAAAGTTCGCCATCCGGTGGGTGGCCTTCCGATGCTGGTCTATCCCGTCCTCGCCGCGCAGCACGCCGGCGCCGAGCGAGTGGTCGTGATCACCGGACCCGACGACGACTTCGCAGACATCCTTCCCGACGGCACGCTGACCGCGACCCAGCAGGAGGCGAAGGGCACGGGAGACGCAGTCAAGGCCGCCGAGCAAGCCATAGGCGACGCGCAGCACGTGATCGTCCTCAGCGGCGACGTGCCGCTGATCGATTCCGTGTTCGTGGAGGGCCTCGCTGAAGTGCTCCATGAGACCGGCGCCGCAATGGTCGTTGCCACCGCGCGCCTCGACGACCCGACTGGCTACGGCCGCATCGTGCGAAGCGAAGACGGCTCGATCGAACGCGTCGTCGAGACCAAGGCCGACGGCGACGCCACGCCCGAAGAACACGCGATCGACGAAGTCAACGCTGGCATCTACGCCTTCGATCGCGCGAAGCTTTTCGCGGCGCTCGCCCAGGTTGGCGACGACAACGCGCAGGGCGAGTACTACCTCCCCGACGTCCTTCCGATCCTGCTGGCAGATGGCGAGCTGGTCGTCGCCTACGAGCTCGACACACCCGACTACATGCTCGGCGTGAACGACCGCGCAGATCTTGGCCTCGTGCAGCAGCTGATGAACGCGCGCATCATCACCGATCACCAGCTCAACGGCGTGACCGTGATCGACCCGGATTCCACCTGGATCGAGGCCGCCGTGCAGATCGGCGAAGACACAGTGATCGAGCCCGGCACATACCTGCGCGGCACGACCGAGATCGGCAGCCGCGCAACGATCGGACCAGCAACCACGATCGCCCACTGCGAGATCGGCGACGGCGCGACCGTGCTGCACTCGTACCTGGTGCAGGCGAAGGTTGGAGTCAACGCCTCGGTCGGCCCGTTCGCGTATCTGCGACCAGATGCAGAGCTCGCCGAGGGCGCCAAAGTCGGCACTTTCGTGGAGATCAAGAACTCGAAGATCGGGCCCGGCGCAAAGGTGCCACACCTCTCCTACATCGGCGACGCCGACGTCGGCGAAGGCGCCAACCTCGGCGCCGCCACGATCACCGCGAACTACGACGGCAAGAACAAGCACCGCACCGTGATCGGACCCGGCGTTCGTACCGGCGTGGACACAACTCTTGTCGCCCCGGTGACTGTCGGCGATGGCGCCTACACTGGAGCTGGAAGTGTGATTACCAGGGACGTGCCGGCCAACGCTCTTGCGGTGGCCCGCGCCCGACAGAAGACCATTGAGGACTACGCGAAACGGAAGGCGTAACACCCCTTGTCATGGAGCCCACGACGATGACCAGCCCGCCGGAGACTGAGCCGCTCACGCTCAAGACTGAGATCACAGACGGCAACAAGCGAATGATGGTCGTCTCTGGCCGCGCCAGCGGTGAGCTGGCCAACAGGATCGCCGAGCGCCTCGGCGTCGGCCTCTCACCGGTCACCACCAAGACTTTCTCCAACGGCGAGATCTACGCGCGCTACGAAGAATCCGTTCGCGGCGCCGACGTCTTCATCATCCAGTCAACCTGCGGCAACGAGGCCGCAGGGATCAACGCCAACGACGCCCTGATGGAACTTCTCGTGATGATCGACGCCGCAGTGGGCGCCTCGGCGCACCGCGTGATCGCCGTGACTCCGTGGTACGGCTACTCGCGGCAGGACAAGAAGTCTGCTCCGCGCGAACCGATCACCGCCCGCCTCGTCGCCCGCATGATCGAGCACGCAGGTGCAGACCGCGTGCTTTCGATGGACCTCCACGCAGGTCAGGTTCAGGGCTTCTTCCACAAGCCGCTCGACCACATGACCGCGATGCCGATCCTCACTCAGTACATCAAGGACCAGCACGTTGACGGCGAGCTCGTCGTTGTATCCCCGGACGCCGGCCGAGTGAAGCTCGCCAAGAAGTTTGCCCAGAAGCTCGGTGCCGAGCTGGCGATCCTGAACAAGGAGCGCCCCGCCCACCAGGTTGCCGAGATCGGCTACGTGATTGGTGATGTCAAAGGCAAGACCGCGATCCTCGTGGACGACATGATCGACACCGCGGGCACGCTGGTAGCTGCCGCGGAGACCGTGCACGCCGAAGGCGCCAGCCGAGTGATCGCAGCCGCCACGCACCCGGTGCTCAGTGGTCGGGCATTCGAGAACCTCGCCGCCTCGCCGCTCGAACAGATCGTCGTGACCGACACGATCCCGCTGCGACCAGGCGCGCCAGAGAAGATCAAGGTCATCACCGTGGCCGACATCCTCACCGACTCGATCCGACGCATATTCAGCGACGACTCCGTCAGCGAAATCTTCGCTGGCGAGAATCAGCTCTTCTAGGCCGATGGAGTCGTCCGGGATCTTTCGCACTCCGGACGAACGCTTTGTCGCACTCCCGGATTTTCCCTGGGAGCCGAAGTACGTCGACTCGGACGGGCTGCGCATTGCCTACATCGATGAAGGCACCGGCCCGATCGTCTTCCTGCTCCACGGCATGCCTTCCTGGAGCTTCCTCTGGCGCCACGTGATTCCGCCGTTGCTTGAGGCGGGGTATCGCTGCATCGCGCCGGACCTGATCGGATTCGGGCGCTCTGACAAACCAACCCAGCTCGAGGACTACACGTATCCGCGCCACGTAGAAGCGGTTGTTGCGGTGCTCGATGCAGTAGCGCCAGAGAGCAAGGTTCACTTCGTCTTCCACGACTGGGGCGGCCCGATCGGCACGCTCGTTGCGACCGACAATCAGGACCGCATCGCCAGCACCACGCTGATGGATACCGGATTCAACACCGGCGACTTCAAGATGAGCGAGAACTGGCAGTCCTTCCGCGATTTCGTCGCCAACACCGAGGACCTGCCGATCGGATTCCTGGTCAAGGGCGCCGTCGCGCGTGAGATGACCGACGACGTCTTCGCCGCCTATGAAGCACCGTTCCCAACGGTCGAGTCAAAGGCCGGTGCCCGCGCCTTCCCACCGATGATTCCGACCAGCGAGGACCACCCGGACGCCGTCGAGGGTCGCCGCGCGCTCGAGGCGTTTGTCGCTGGCGACTGGCCCAAGCTCGTGCTCTGGGCAGACAAAGACCCGGTGCTCCCGCGCAATCTCGGCGACGTCCTCGCCGCGAAAATCAACGCGGGCTCCGCAATCACGATCGAGAACGCCGGCCACTTTCTTCAGGAAGACGCCGGCACCGAGATCGGCGAGCGCATCGCAAACTTCCTGACCGTGTCAGCCAGTTAGCGCCCGGGCCGCGAATGCTTCTTCATAGAGCGCGGTCAGGCGCGGCACGAAGGCGTCTTCGCTGTAGCGCTCGTGAGCGCGGGCGAGCGCACGAGCGCCTGCGGCGGCTCGCTCGGCGGGGTCGTCGATCAGCCGCCGCATCACGGCGGCCAGCGCAGAGGCGTCTCCGGCCGGCGTAACGAACTCTGGCTCGGTCAGTTCAGGGAGCCCGCCGCGATCACTTGTGAGCAACGGCAGACCCGCCGCCATCGACTCGAGCGCCGACAGCGGCAAAACCTCGCGCCACTCCGAAGGCAGGATCGCGAACGCTGCACCCATGCGGGCGGCCACCAGCGCCTGGCCATCGATGCGTCCGAGAAAGTCAACTGGCGCCGACAGTTCATCGGCGAGCTTTCGCGCGCGCGGCGCGTCGGGGCCGTCGCCAGCAATTCGAAGCGGAGTTCCAGATTCGGCGGACGCGGCGATCGCGACCAGAATCCCCTTCTCGCTGGAGAGTCGCCCTACGAAAAGCGCATACTCGCCGTCGGCGGCCTGAGATTCGCGCACGAACTCGGAATCGGGCAGCCAACTGGGCAGTACGGTCAGCGGCAGATCAAGCCCCAGCTCGGCGAGGTCGTCGGCGAGCTGGGCGACCGGCGCGGCAAAGCGATCAACCGCATCGATCAACGGACCTTGACCGCGCGCCAGCCCCGTCGCATAAGCGGCGGCTTCCGGTAGCGAGCCGCGACAGTTGTGTACCAGGCCCCGGTTCATATTGCACGGCGCGCACTCCGTGCAATCCGCGCCCGATCGCCAGACCGTTCCGATCGCGCAGAAGAGGCGATAGTTATGCAGGTGGAGCACGGTCGCGGCGCCGGCCTCTCGCGCTGCCTCAAGCGCGCGGTGCCCGAGCGTCGGGTGAACGTTGTGTGCGTGGACGATCGTGGCGCCAATCTCCCGGACGAGGTCGCCGACCTGTTTGGGATTGAGTCCGCCGCGAACGAGGCCAATCCCGGCCTCGACGGCGGAGCTGTCAGCGCTCGAGCGCTCAAGCAACGAAATACCAGCGGCGCGCCTGCCGAGAAGATCGACCAGCTGCGCCGCGTAGCGCTCTTCGCCGCCGGCGATGCGGTAGCGGTTGTGCAACACGAGGATGCGCTGATCGGACAGTCCGGCCATTCGGCCATCCTAGGGAGCGGGCTTGACCGTTTGCCGGAGAGGCCTCTCGGGTAGCCGCAGTGATGAACGTAATAAACCTCGCCGCACTAACAACTTTTCGACGCAACGCGGTTTATTAGGACCAGCACAGTTCCGCAGTTGTTTCCGCCGGGCTCCGTCAACGGGACCAGAGGAGGTAACCCACTTTGGTAGTTTGCGACAGAATGACCCACTCGACATTTAAGACATTCGCCACGCTGCTCGGCATCGTGATATTGCTCACGTCTATGGGCACAACGGCCGCCAGCGCTTCACCCAGCGCGATTTATCAAGCCTGCAAGAACGGTAGTTCGATGAGCGGATTCTCGAAGGGAGACCTCCAGGGAGCACTCAATGGCGTCCCGGCCGACCTCGATGAGTACTTTGGCTGCGGCGGTCAGATCCAGAAAGCGATCATTGACAGGGCCACCAAGAACATCCCTGGTGGAGAGTCGGGCGCAAAGGGCACGAGGGCCAAGCTCAAGCTCGCCAGCGTGAACGACCTGACTACTTCCGCTGAGCGCAAGAAACTCGCGAAGCAGGTCGAGGAGTCGACGAAGCTCGACACGTCCAAACCACTTACTTCAAGCTCAGACCCGGCGATCTCTGAGGCAGCGGGCCAGACCCTCGCCTCATCGGCGGCCCCCGGAACTCCCACAGCACTGGTCATCGGCGTTCTCGGTCTGCTGCTTCTGCTCGCCGCCGATCTGGCAGGACGGCTTGGCAAGATACCCCGCGTGACGAAGTACTTGCCATGGTCCGGACCGCGTGACGGCAGCTGACGCGCAGCTCAAGCGCAATCCGCAGAATGAGCTGAGCCCGCTCTTCGCGGCGCTCACAACGGCTGCGCTGCTCGCTTTCGCCGCGTTGTTCATCGGCGTTCAGTCGGGCGGCGTCCGTGGCGGCATAGCCGCCGTACTAGCGGTACTCGTGGCCACCGCGGCCTTCGGGCGTTCTGCTTACAACGGGACGCTCCCGCAACCGTTCAACGCTTCACTGGGGTTGATCTTGATGGCCCTGTTCGCGGGAGTCACTGCGCTGTCTGTGGAGTGGTCGCTCGTTCCCAACGCGTCGCTGATTGATGCAATCCGCCTGATCTCCTACACGTGCGTGCTTGCGCTGGCTGCGCTGGCCGCGCAGTTGCATCAAGACCGTGCGCGCGAGATCCTCCTCGGCGCGGGCCTCGCCGCGCTGTTGATCGTGCTCTACGCGTTGCTGTCTCGCGCCGTCCCGGGTCTGTTCCCGGACTCCGACAGCTATGCCCGATTGCGCCTTCCGTTCGGCTACTGGAATGCCGTCGGGTCGGTCTCGGCGATCGGCCTTCTGATCGCACTCTGGACCGGGACGAACAGACATGTCTCGAAGCGGCTCGAAATCATTTCCTTTCCGGCCGGTGGGTTGTTCGTCGTCGCGCTGATGCTCAGCCAGTCGCGCGGCGCGCTGCTCGCACTCGCGCTTGTACTGGGCGCGTGGCTGTTGCTCATCCCCCGTCGCCTGCGCACAGCTGGCTGGCTTGCGATCGTTGGCGTGGCTTCGCTTGTCGTCGTCGCCTGGGCCTACAACAAGACGGCGCTCAGCATCGACGACGCGCCCTTCGCAGAACGTAAATCAACTGGTTTCCAGCTGACAATCGCGCTCATCGTCCTGAGCGGCATCCTCGCCGGAGCAGGCGCGTTGGTGCATTCGCGGCGCCGCAGCCACCCGCTCCTCGCGCAGCAACGCTGGAAAATCGGCCGCATTCTTTTGATTCTGCTGGCGATCAGCCCGTTTGCAACAGTCGTTGGAGTTGGCGTTGGGACCGAGCAGGGGTTCTCGACGATCAGCGATGGGGCAACGGGGTTCTTCAGCACCGGCACGACCGCGCCGTCCAACTCGCCAGACCGGCTGACCGAGACAAGCTCCCTGCGCGGTCGATATTGGAGCGACGCATACAAAGTCTTTGAGTCCCACACAAAGCGCGGCACTGGCGGAGACACTTATGCGGTCGCCCGACTGCCCTACCGAACTGACCAGACCAACGCCGCCCACGCCCACGGGATGGTCCCGCAGGTCGCCTCGGACCTCGGCGCGATCGGATTGCTCGTGTTGTTTGGACTGACTGCTGTCTGGCTGCTCGCCGCATTCAAAATTGCTGGCGCCTGCCTGCGCGCTCCGTGGCTCTGGCTGCGAGAGGCGGACGAGACACGGCTGGCCTCGGTCGGCCTTATGCTCGTCGCACTTCTGTTCGGACTTCATTCGGCCATCGACTGGGTGTGGTTTATACCTGGGGTCGCGTTCTTCGGGCTGCTTGGCGGCGGCTGGACGCTCGGCTCCCCGGCCGCACACTCTTCGGTTGCCGAGCCCGCAACCGAACCCTCCAGGGGCAGAAGGCTCCAGATCGTGCGCGCCGCAGCGATCGCACTGGTCGGGATCTCTATCGCCTACGGGATTTATCAGCCCGTGCGCGCCGAACGCAAGATTGCGGCCGGCTACGCGGTCGTTGAGAACGATCCGGCAAAGGCGCTGAAACTCGGAAACGACGCGATCAGGCTCGATCCCACTTCTGCAGACGCCTTCATCCTCGTGTCGGTTGCCCAAAGCAACGGAGGTCGCCAACAGGCGGCCGAAGCGACGCTCGCCGAGCTCTCGGCGCAACAGCCGGGCAACCCGGAAACGTGGCTGCGTCTTTCGCAATTTCGGCTTGTCACCCTGGATGATCCCGACGGCGCGATCCGCGCACTTCGTCCTGTCTTTTTCCAGAGCCCGAACAACGTCCAGGCCGCAAATCTCCTGGCCACGGCGCGACAGGCGAAGGCCGACGCCTTGCTCGAAAAGCTCGCTGCCAAGAAGCGAAAGCAACTCGAGAAGGAACTGGAAAAGCTCGAAAAGCTTCAGAAGCAGGCCGCCGCGAGCGCCGCAGTCGACCCGCCCCCAGCAACCTGACATCTCTGCGGGGCCCGCGCCGGGTACCGTAAGTACAAGACCAGCTACCCCGAATCGCGCGACTTTACGGGCGTCGGGCAGTTTCTACATGTGATGACACAGAGCACGCTTCCAGAACCAAAGAACCGCACGGTCTCAAAGCTTGGTGCAGCACTCCCTATGGAGAGTTCAGGCCCGCGCGACGTGCGCGCCAAGCGTCAGAGCCTGATCTCGATCATCTTCGATCGCCATCTGCTGATGCGTTTTGTCAACGCAGTCGCGCTCGCAGCGATGGACCTTGCGTTGCTGTTCGCGTCGCTGCTGATCGCACTGCGCGTGAAGACCATCCTCACGACTGACCCGACCACGATCGGTGATTCGGTTGATTACGCCTGGAACGTCCTGCCCTTCGCGGCGTTGGCGATGCTGCTTCTGTTCACCGGCGACGGGCTTTACAAGCCACGCAACTTGCGACCGGGCTCGGCGCGAATCATGGGCGCGCTGTTCAAGGTCACGGTCGTGACACTGGTGTTCGCGCTCGTCGAGGGGCTGGACTTCCAGAGCTATTACATCTTTTGGAGCACGTTTATTGTCGCCTCGGCGCTGATCGTGACTGCCCGGCTCATGTATGACCGCGGCGCCGAAGCACTCGAGACCGCGTTCGGCGTGGAGCGCCGCGCGGTGATCGTCGGAACCAGTCATCAGATCGAGGCTGTCGCGGACGCCTTGGAGCGTGCGCCGGTTGTACGGATCAAGCCCGTCGGTTTCATCTCGTCTGACGATCGCGCCGAGAATGGCCTGCGCGATCTCGGGTCGATCGACTCGATCGAGGATCACTTCTCAGAGATCGACGAAGTGATCATCGCCGACCCGACCTTCCCGCAGGAAGAGACGGTGCTGCTCGTCGATCGCTGCCATCGCGGCGGCGTCCACCTGCGCGTGGCTCCGACGACGATGGAGATCCTGCGCGCCGACGAGGCCGAGTTTGTCCCGGGCGAGACGCTGCCGCTCTTCGAGATCAAGCCGCCCGTCTTCGAGGGTGGCGCGTTCGTGGTCAAGCGCGGGTTCGACATTCTGGTTTCGGGCCTGCTGCTGTTGTTTTTCTCACCGATCCTGCTGGCGGTGGCGCTCACCGTCCGCACCACCTCGAAGGGCTCGGCGTTCTTCCTGTCTCCTCGCCCGGGGCTCGGCGGCGAATCGTTCAACTGCATCAAGTTCCGCACGATGGTCACCAACGCCGAGGCACTTCAGGCCGAGCTGGAGGAGCACAACGAGGCCGACGGCGCGATCTTCAAGATTCGCGAGGACCCGCGGCTCACTCCGCCCGGGAGCTTCCTGCGTCGCTGGTCGCTCGACGAGCTCCCGCAACTGATCAATGTGCTCAAGGGCGATATGTCGCTCGTCGGTCCGCGCCCGCTGCCGCACCGCGACTACGAGCGCCTCGAGGAGTGGCACAAGAAGCGCTACCTCGTGCTGCCCGGTCTCACCGGCCTGTGGCAGGTGTCTGGCCGTTCAGAACTGGAGTTCGACGATCTGGTGCGGCTCGACTTTCTTTACATCGAGCGCTGGAGCGTTTTCCTCGACATTGTGATCATGCTGCGCACGATCCCGGCAGTGGTGCGCAAGCACGGCGCGTACTAGGTGTAAGACCCGAGCACGTTGTTCCTCTCAAATAGCCTCACGCCGGGCGGCTTGCGACCGAGAGATCGGTGTGGTCTCTCAAAGTTATAGAACTCAAGCCAGCCAGCAAGCGCCGCCGTGCGCTCAGCTGAGCTGC
>JACPNS010000011.1 GCA_016185345.1 Solirubrobacterales bacterium
AACTTCGTGCCGCGCGACTTGAGCTCGTCAACGACACCGGTGATCGCGTCGAGGAAGTCCCCGCCGCGCGCGTCACAGACGATCGCCGCCATCTCGACCTTGCTGCCGGTGTGGGTGAAGAGCCCCGTCAGAGACGAGATCATCTCGGGCGGAAGGTTGTCCACGCAGAAGTAGCCGGCGTCTTCAAAGGTCGCCATAGCTTCGGACTTGCCTGCGCCAGACATCCCGGTGATGATCACCAGATCGCGAAGGTTGCCGGCGGGCGAGTTCTCACTCATTCAACGGCCACTCTAACGACCGGGTCAGCGCGTCTTGTTGAGCTGATGGAAGATCTGCCTGCCGACCTTCTGCGGCAGTCCGGGAACGGACTCCAGCTCGTCGCGCGTTGCCGCCACCACGCCGTCCGGCGAACCGAAGTGTTCGAGCAGCAGCTTCTTGCGCGCCGGGCCGATCCCGGCGAGGTCGTCAAAGACCGACGCAGTCATCGCCTTGTCGCGTCGTTCGCGGTGGAAAGTGATCGCAAAGCGGTGGGCCTCGTCGCGGATCCGCTGCATGATCTTGAGGCCGGGGTCGTCCTTGTCAAGGATCACCGGGTGCTTCTTTCCGGGCACGAAGATCTCTTCCTCGCGCTTCGCGAGCGAAACCACCGGCACGCCTTCCTTGCGGAACTCCTCGAGCTCTTTGATCGCGCTCGAGAGCTGGCCCTTGCCGCCGTCGATCACGATCAGGCCGGGAAGGGACGCGAATGACTCGTCGTAGTCGTCGTCGTGCGGGGATATCTCCCTCTGCTTCAGGTACTGCGCCATGCGGCGGCGAAGGACCTCGCCCATCGAGGCGAAGTCGTCCTGCTTTCCATCGAGCTCCTTGACCTTGAAGCGCCGGTAGTCGGCCTTGTGCGGGTTGCCGTCGCGGAACACGACCATCGAGGCGACGACGTTGGTCGGGCCGAGGTTCGAGATGTCAAAGCACTCGATGCGGACGGGCGGGATCTCAAGGTCCAGCGCCTGGCGCAGATTCTCGAGCCCCTCGCGGCGCGACCTTCGCGCGCGTTCGGTGCGGCTCCTCTCGCGCTCGAGCGCCAGCTTGGCGTTGCGCTCGGCGAGCTCGTAGAGCTTGCGCTTCTCTCCGCGCTCGGCGGATCGAAGCTCGACGCTGGAGCCTCGCCTCGACTTGAGCAGGCCCGTGATTGCATCGACGTCCACGCTTGATTCGAATTCGCGCGCAACGATCACCTGCGGCGGCACGGCACCGCCAGATGTGTAGTACTGCGCGATGAACTCCTCGGTGACCTCGTTGTCACTGACCTCGCCAATGTTGTCGAGGTGGAAGCTCTTGCGGTCGGCGAGGATCCCGTCGCGGACTTGGAAGACCTGGGCGTTTGCCTCGCTGCCATCTGTCGCGATGGCGACGAGGTCAACCATCCCTAGTGAGGACGTGTCGAGGCGATTGCGATCGATCGAGTCCTTGACCGCAGCGATGCGGTTCCTGTACACGGCCGCCTCTTCATACTCGCGGCGCTCTGCCGCGTCCTTCATGCGCTCATCCAGCTCTGCTTGGACCTCGCGGAAGTTGCCGGCGAGAAAGCCTTCGATCCGCCCGATGTTCGCCCGGTAGTCCTCTTTTGAGATGTAATCGACGCACGGCGCCTGACAGCGCTTGATGAAGTAGTCAAGGCATGGATTGCCCGACTGGCGACCGGGCTGCGGCCCCTCGCATGTGCGGTACTGGAAGATCTTGCCGAGCAGTTCGATCAGGTTGCGTGCGCGGCGCGCATCGCTGTAGGGCCCGAAATACTTGCGCCCGTGTTTGTGCTTTTCGCGCGTGAAGTAGACGCGTGGGTAGTCCTCGTCGAGCGAGATCGCGATGAACGGGTATGTCTTGTCGTCACGCATCAGCACGTTGAAGCGCGGGCGGTACTGGCGGATGAACTGCTGCTCGGTGATCAACGCCTCTGAGGGGTCGCGCGTGACGACGCACTCGATCCGCTCTGTCATGGCGATCATCTCAACTGCCTTGCCTTCGGGCGTAGAGAAGTGCGAGCTGACGCGGCTTTTGATCGAAGTGGCCTTGCCGACGTAGACGACCGTGCCTTCGGCGTCGTGGAAGAGGTAGACGCCGGGCTGATCGGGCAACTCGCGGCGCTCGTCGATCAGCTTGCCCCGAAAGGGGTTGTGGCGCTGCGGCTTCTTCTTGGGCTGCTTCTTCTGGCTGGCTGCTTCGGGCACTCATGGAGATTAAGGCTCAGCCCTCCTGGCGAAGCCGTCAGCGGACCAGAGCGACGGTCGCGGTGAATCCCATGCCTGCGAAAGCAGGGTCGTCCAGCGACGCTCCGGCACCCTTCATCAGGCCAATGATCTTCGCGACGTAGGCCTGAGTTTCTGAGTACGGCGGAATTCCGTCGTATTTCTGAATCGCTTCCGGGCCAGCGTTGTAGGCGGCCAGCCCCTCTGGAATCGATTCGAACTGCTTGATCAGCTGAGACATCAACTTTGCTTGCGCGAAAATCGATGCACGCGGATCGAATGGGTCGGTCAGCCCCATCGAACGAGCGGTGCCCGGCACGAACTGCGCGATGCCTTGGGCGCCCGCAGGCGATACTGAGTTCGCATTGAAATCCGATTCCGCCTTCAGCTGAGCGGCGAGCAGCACAGGCTGGACATTGAATCGCTGGGCCGCGTCGAGGATCGTCTGGCGATACTGCGAGGGGACCCAACTCGGGAGGCCGTCCGCGCCCACGTGGCTACCGCCCTTCACCTCACGCGAGCCCGCGCCGTACTGAGCTGGCACGTCGCGCGGGTTGGCTCCGAAGCCAAAATGCCAAGGCTCCCATGCGTACCTTTTGATGAAGCCAAACCGCCTCGCGTTTGCCGCGAGCCAGCCGTATGCAGCCGGTGGCCCGAGATCGATTTCCGTTCCATACCGGTGAAGTGAAGTACCTGGCGGCGCGACCCACTTGGGATCTGGACGCGCGGAAAACAACCGCGCCTGCTCAGCATCCGAGCGAAAAGCACTGTTGATTGCCAGCGAGATGCCCGCGCCGCGAGCGGCCGCCGCAAGGCGGTCGAACGCCATCGCCACGTTGGGACGCAGCGCCTTGCCCTGGCGATATGCGAGCGGACCGCCGTAGCCGCCGCCGCTGCCATTGGCCGGCATCGCCCCGGGCATCGTCGCAAATGTGAAGCGAAGCTCGGCAGTCGCCTTCGCTCGGATATTCACGCGGCGCTGCTTTTCTGTGCCGGCAATTGGCACGTCGTGCCGCCGCGAGGTCGAGATCGTCACGGTCGTCGGTGAGAGACCGAGACCGAAGCTGACGCGCTCAACCCGTCCGATCGCCTCGTTCGCCACGGCGACGCGAACGGCCGCCTCGCGTGCGCGCAGCCGGTACGCCGCCGGAGACAGATAGCGAGGGTTCGGCGTGCCACCGGGTAAGACCGGTGGTTCCAACGTGCGGGAATAGTCCTTCGCCATTCTTCCCGCCGCCGCCGCCGCGGCGATGTCCGCCGTGCGCTGGTCCTGACCGCGCGCTGCTAGCGCTCCCCCGTACTGCGCGAACAGCGCCGCTCCGAGCAACGCGAGAATCGAGCCGGCGACCAACGGGATGGTCGCCTGTCCGTGCTGAGAGGCAACTCGGCGCGTCACGAAGGCTGTGTGCGCGGGGAGAGGAGTTGATCGATGAGCTGATCGGCTCCTCGAGCGAGCTCACGCCTGCGCCGCCACGACGGCGCCGCGCCGGCCGCCGAAGCCATCAGCAGGATCGAGCATTTGGACTCGTCCACTTCGCCGACGCCGACGGTTTCTAACCGGGCGCCTTGGAAGCGCTCGCCGAGTTCCCGTGTGTAGAGGCCGCAGTAATTGAGGTCGCTCTGGTCGTCGACGAACAGCCACACCGACTCAAATTCCGCATCGATCGGAGCCAGACCCACCCCGTCGAGCCGCACGTAGGACGCAGTTACCGGCGCCGCTCGCTCTACGAGCGCGGTCAGATCGGCGATCCGGCGTAGACGCCCACAAGCGTCCACCACAAGCAGCCGACTTGCTTGCGCGAGAACCGGTCGATCCAACGTACGCGGAACCCGCTCGACGAATAGTTCAGCGATGGCCTCGATCATTCTTTCGTGTACCTCGCCTCCGAAGTCACGACGAGCAATCCCGAGAGAGCCGGGAAGATCGAACGCGGCTTCAGCCGCACGCGAACGCGTTGCCCGCGAGTCGCGACCTCGATCCGCGTAGTCGACCAACCTGGCGCCGCTGACCGCGCGGCCTTCATTGGGTCGTTCCCGAGCTGACCGGCCAGCGCTCCGGCGTGCGAGGCATTGCCCGCGGCCACAAAGTTCGCGCCCGCCACGAGTCCCTGCAGGCCAAGGAGGCAGCAAAGAATCACGATCGGCGTCATCATCACGACTTCGACCTGCGATTGACCGCGCTGGCTCATGGATCCATCCGAGAGCTCGACGAAATACGCGGCCCGCCCGCCGCGCCGAGTGCGGCCCTGAACGGGGCCACCAACGGCACGCGCGCGCTCACGGTCACAACGCCAGCCTTGGAAGCGACAATCCGCCTCGATGCCCTCGGCGAAGTCGCCAACAGCGAATCGGCCAGCTCATGCGCTCTCTTGTCCCCTGGCCTCGCTTCGCCCCGCTGATCGGCCACAAACCGCTCCCGAGCCGCCAGGCGTGCGACTTCGGCAACCTTCCACCACGTATGCCCAGCAACTACGAGCTGCCAGCCCGCGAGCATCACCAAGACGACGAGCGGCACCGTAAGCACCAGCTCAACACTGGCCTGCCCACGCGGATTCAGGATGGATCGCCACATGAGGAAGATGCTGCCGAGCCGCGAGTAACGGTTCAAGACCGAAACGCGAAGAGTTAAGAAAAAGTCAGTTACAAATCAGGAGCGGCGCAGCTTATGAGCGGCGCAGCGACCCGAGCATTGGGTTCGCCGACTTGGCGCCGCGACGACGACCACCCTTGGCCGCGTACATCGCAACGTCCGCGCGGTGCACGAGCTCGTCGGGCGTGGCGTCGCTGTCGAGCTTGGCTGCCGCACCGATCGAGAGCGATACGGACATTCCCGAGGCCTCAACGCGAAGGCGCTGCACGAGGTGCTGAAGACCCTCTTCATCTGTATCCGGACACACGACGACAAACTCGTCACCACCGAGGCGCGCGGTGAAGTCCGAACCACGCGCAGTCGCCGTGATCGCGGCCGCGACCTCACGAAGCAGACGGTCGCCGGCGACATGACCGTGCGTGTCGTTGAAAGATTTGAAGTGGTCGAGGTCCACGAAGACCATTCCCAGCGGCCGGCCGTGGCGCAGAGCGCGCTGCCACTCGATTGCCATCTGGCGGTCGAAGCCCTCGCGATTGGCCAATCCAGTCAGGTGGTCAAGCTGGGCGACACGAGCGACTGCCGTCGCGCGGCGGCGCTCGCGGAATGAGACTACGGCGAGGATCGAGGTCGCGAAGATCAAAAGCAGGAGCGCCGCGCGGAAGGCGAGCGGGATGCCGTCGACTGCGCGGGCGATCGTTGTCTGCTTGCGCGGGTTGTCGGAAGCGCTCTTGTCTTTTGAGCTGTTGGAACTCGAACCACCGCTTGAACCTGAGGACTTCTCGCTTCCGGCGGTCGCCGCCGCGACTGCCACGCCAACGCCAATGCCAGCTGCTGGCCTTGCGCTCGCCGCGATCGACGCCACGGCAGATCCTGCCGGTGAGCCGCTGTTTCCGCCAGAGCCGGAGTCCGAATCAGGGCCAACACCCTTCGTACCCGAAGATCCGTCGATCTTGCCGCGCGAACTCTGTTTCTTGCCGTTGTTGCTGGACTTTTTATCGGTGACCACGCCACCAGAGGGCGCGACTGGCTTGCTCTCTTCGGGAGTGGGCGTGCTGGGGCTCGGTGGCGGTGTGCCGTCAGAGCCAGATGGTGTTCCAGGGTCTTCGCTGTTTCCGGCGCCGCCGTCAGTGCCGGGATTTGAGGGGCTTCCGTTGCCGCCGCCAGGGCCAGGTTCATTTCCACCGCCCGATCCACCCGGAGGCGGAGTCCCGTTGCCCGCATCTGTGCCGGGGCCTGTGCCTGAACCCGTGCCCGAGCCTGTGCCCGAATCTGTACCGGGGCTTGGCGGGGTCGTTGGCGCACCGCCGCCGTTCCCGCCATCGGAACCGGACCCGCCGCCATGCCCCTTGCTGTGACCGTTGCCGCGACTCTTACTGTGACCGACCCCCTTGCCGGTACCGCCATAACCGAACGCGTAGGCAGCGATCGCGAGCGGTCCGAGCACGAGCGCTGCACACATAAGCAGCACCGGCAAAAACTGCGAACTGCGGCGCAGGCTTGATCGTTTCGAGCGGAAGATGTTCCGGTACTCGGACAAGGTGACGACAAAGTAACCGTGCCTCCGGTCGGAAACACAAGCAATTCCCCTGCAAGCGTCAGAAAAACGCAGGGGCGCTTGCAGCTGCGCGATTGAGCCGGCTAAACGACCCAGCGGCGCGACTCGCGCCAGACCCAGTAGACAGCGCCGCCGCAGGCAGCGACGATCAGAATCACAAGGACGATCCCGCCGTTCCAGAGCCCACGGAACCGTTCGATCGCAACGATCGACA
This sequence comes from Solirubrobacterales bacterium, assembly GCA_016185345.1. GTDB lineage: Bacteria > Actinomycetota > Thermoleophilia > Solirubrobacterales > JACPNS01 > JACPNS01. Next base: position 6,603 of record JACPNS010000011.1, read on the forward strand.
GCATGGCCAGCGCAACTGCGCCGTACACAATCCCTCGGTCGCGCTCAGAAAGTTCTGAGAGCCATTCTGCCTGGGAGCGGTACAGCCGCACAGCGCCGAAGGCGATCAGCGTGAGGAAGATCGCGTTGATCGCGTTGTTCACGAGCTCGACGAAGCTTCCGCCGCTGGGAAGCACGGTGATCAGCAACGCGACGAGCGCGATGATGCCGATGCCGATCCATGTTCTGCGCGGGTTGTTCACAGTGAGCAGCCTACGCGCAGCGAAGGCGTCAGGCGTCGAACGTTCCACCCTCGAGCGTGTGCGCGACGTCTTCGCAGGCGTCGATCGCTTTCTCCATGTGCTCGAAGATGTCCTTCCAACGAATCACGACCATCGGGTCTACGCCGCCCGCAAACAGTGAAGCAATCGCTTCGCGCGAGAGCCGGTCGCCCTCATTCTCGAGGCGGTGCACCTCGATGATCGCTTCCTTCATCGACCCTCCGGTGCGCAGTGTGCCGACCGCAATCCCCAGCTGGCGCGTTGAATCGAGCAGCACCTGGGCGAGCGCGACAGAAGGATCCATCGGCGCCTCGATTTTGTACAGTCCGAACGAATCAGCGACTTCCTCGATGTAGTCCACGACGTCGTCGATCGCGCCCGCGAGCTTGTGGATCGCGCCACGCGAGAGCGGCGGACGCGAGCCGTCGCCAAGCTGGCGGATCAGCGCCTGGGTGATCCGGTCGCCCTCTTGTTCGGTCAAGAGAATCTGTCGGATCAGATCTTGCTCGTCAGGGAACTCCTCGAGCATCTGAACCAGTAACCGCGCAGCGCGCTCGGCGTTGGCAACCGCGGCCTCGAAGAGGTCGTAGAACTCGTCGGCTGGCCGACGTGAGAGTGCGCTCACTATGCGACCAGCGGGGCGGCGATATCGATCGCCACATCGTCAGCCATAACCGGAGCAACCGGTGCCATGGTCGCGCTCGCGTCGTTTGGCTCGGGATCAAAGCGGTAACCGATGCCGAAGTGCGTGTGCACGTAACGCCAGCCAGGCGACGCCGCTTCAAGCTTGTGGCGGACCTTTCGCACGAACACGTCAACCGAGCGGTCCCCGCGAGCCATTGCGTAGCCCCAGACGCGCTGGTAGATGTCTTCGCGCGGAAGTACTCGCCCATCGCTGCGCGCCAGAAGCAGCAGAAGTTCGTACTCGCGCTTGGTCAGGTCTACCGTGCGACCAGCTGCGAGCACTTCGTAGCGGTCGATTCGAAATTCGAGTTCGCCCATCGTGAGCGGGCCGGCGTCGGCGGCGGCGTCGGCTTCAATGCGGCGGTGTCGACGTGTGACTGCTTCAACGCGAGCGACGACTTCTTCTGGATGGCAAGGCTTGCCAATCCAGTCGTCTACACCCATGCGCAGGCCACGGACTCGTTGCGCGACCGTGCTCTGCTCAGAGCAGACCACAAGTCCAACGGAACCGAGCGACTCGCCAAGCGTCTGGAGAATCTCCCAGTAGCCCGCGCCCAGCAGTGAAGGGTTCACCACGATCGCGGCCGGGCGCATCGCGGCGAGCTCATCCGCAGGCGGTATTGATCGCAGCACGACATGCCGCCAGTCGGCCTGCTCAAGGCGCTTGCAAAGGACCGTGACGAAGCCGGAATCGTCGTCGATCACGACGACCTTTCGCGGGGATTTATCCGTTCGGCTCATCAGTAGGTTGGCGGGCAAGAGATCTGCTCCGCTTTGCGCATAGTAACGGCGCATTCCGCCGTATTTGCAGCCGTTCACAGGTTTTTCACAAACTGGTTACAGATTGGTAACTACTTTGCCTCAAGGGATCTCCATGCTTGCTGCATACGTCAATCAGACGAAATCCCGAAAGGACCCAAGTACCTGTGATGAAACGATTCAATGCACCGCTGATCGCGCTCACTGTTGTCGCGCTCGCTCTTTCCATCGTGGCCGTCGGTTGTGGCGGTGGCAACAACAGCGGTTCTACGAACTCTGACCTCTCCGGCACGATCAAGATTGACGGCTCAAGCACCGTTGCCCCACTGAGCGAAGCCGCTGCAGAGAAGTTCCAGGCCGAGAACGCGGACGTCCGCGTCACGGTCGGTACCTCCGGCACGGGCGGCGGATTCGAGAAGTTCTGCGCCGGCGAGACTGACCTCTCAGACGCATCGCGTCCGATCAAGGATGAAGAGATCAAGATCTGCGAGAAGAACGGCATCAAGTACGAGGAGCTCCAGGTCGCAAACGACGGTCTGGCGAACGTCGTCAACGTCCAGAACGACTTCGCCAAGTGCCTGACCACAGACCAGCTGAAGAAGATCTGGGACAAGGGTTCGAAGGTCGACAACTGGAACCAGGTTGACCCGAGCTTCCCGAATGAGAAGATGGATCTCTACGGCGCAGGGACCGACTCTGGAACCTTCGACTACTTCACCGAGGCAATCAACGGCGAAGAAGGCCAGAGCCGCACCGACTACAACGCCACCGAGGACGACAACGTCACGGTCCAGGGCGTATCGGGCACCAAGGGTGGCCTCGGCTACTTCGGCCTCTCCTACGTCTCACAGAACGAGGGCAAGATCAAGGCTCTCGAGATTGACGGCGGAGACGGCTGTGTCGCTCCGAGCACTAAGACTGTTCAGGACGGCACGTACAAGCCGCTCTCACGCCCGCTGTTCGTATATGCGAGCGCCAAGGCCCTCCAGCGCCCGGAAGTGGATGCGTTCCTCGAGTACTACATCACCAACCAGACCGAGATCGCAGGGCAGGCACTGTTCGTCCCGATGACGGAGGAGCAGGCTGCCGCGAGCAAGGCATCGATTGACAAGCTCGTCAAAGAAGCAGGCGCAACGTCGTAATCCGTACGACCTCTCATTGACCAGAGACTGAAGATGGAAGCCTCCGAGATGCGCGCGACCGAAGATCTGCAGATCAAGCAGCTCACGGTCGTGCGCCCTCGGTACGGCGAACTGGTAGTCCAAGGCATTCTCTTTCTCTGCGCCCTCGTCTCGATAATCACCACGGTCGGCATTGTTGTCGCGCTGATCGAGCCGTCGATCGAGTTCTTCAGTGAAGTCAGCTTCAAGGAGTTCTTCACCGGGACCACCTGGGCTCCGCTGTTCAATCCGCCGAGCTTCGGCGTGCTCCCGCTGATCACGGGAACCCTCGTCACAACCTTCTGGGCTCTGCTGATCTGCATCCCACTCGGCCTTGGCGCCGCGACATACCTCAGCGAGTACGCCAGCCCGAAGACGCGCAGCTTCCTCAAGCCTGTACTTGAAGTACTCGCCGGCGTCCCCACCGTCGTATACGGATTCTTCGCACTGACATTTGTCACCCCGCTCTTCCAGGACCTCTGGCCTGGCGACGGAGGACCGGGCGTCTTCAACGCACTCTCTGCGGGAATCGTGATGGGCGTGATGATTCTGCCGACCATCGCGTCGCTCTCTGAAGACGCAATGTCTGCCGTCCCTGGCGGCCTCCGCGAAGGTGCGCTGGCGCTGGGAAGCAACAAGGCTCAGGTCTCCACGCGCGTGGTCATCCCCGCGGCGCTCTCCGGAATCGTTGCCGGATTCGTCCTTGGCATCTCGCGTGCGGTTGGCGAGACGATGATCGTTCTTGTCGCCGCGGGTGGCACGCCGAACCTCTCGTTCAACCCGTTGGAGGGAATGCAGACGATGACCGCGTTCATCGCCTCTGCCGGCCTGGGTGACCAGGCGACCGGCACTATCGGCTACAAGACAATCTTCGCTGTCGGCGCCTCGCTCTTCATCATCACTTTCGTGATGAACATGATCAGCATCCGCCTCGTCCGCAAATACCGAGAGGTCTACGAGTAATGAAATCGATCGGCGACGCAGCAGCACGCACCGAGCTCGAATCGCGTCATCGCGACCTCTTCGAGCGCGGCTTCAAGTTCGCGCTGGTCTTCAGCCTCGTGTTCGGTATCGCCGCGCTCATCACACTGGTTGCCCAGGTGCTGATCGAGGGCATGCCGCGACTTAACAGCCAGCTGCTGACGAGCTTTCCCTCAGGTGTCCCCGAGAACGCTGGCGCGCAGTCTGCGATCTGGGGAACGATCTGGGTAATCGGCGTCACCGCAGCATTCACTATCCCAGTCGGGATCGGTGCGGCCGTATACCTGGAGGAATACGCAAACAAGGAGCGTCGCTGGAACCGCTTCGTCGAGCTCAACCTGCAGAACCTCGCCGCAGTGCCGGCGATCGTTTACGGAATCCTCGGACTCGCCTTCCTCGTCCGCGGCTTCTTCGGCTTTGGCCAAACGGTGCTCGCCGCCGGACTGACGCTCGGCCTACTCGTCCTTCCGATCGTGATCATCTCGTCGCGCGAAGCGATCAAGTCCGTGCCGGACACGATCAGGCAGGGCGCCTACGCGCTCGGCGCGACGCGCTGGCAGACAGTTCGACGCCAGGTCCTCCCCGCCGCCATTCCCGGAATCGCCACCGGCACGATCCTCGCACTTTCCCGCGCGATCGGTGAGGCCGCGCCACTCGTGCTGATCGGTGGACTGACCTTCATCACGTTCAACCCCGAGGGCTTGGACAGTCAGTTCACGGTGCTCCCGATCCAGATCTTCAACTGGATCTCGCGTCCGCAGGAAGAGTTCAAGATTCTCGCCGCAGCCGCAATCGTGGTACTGCTCGTGATCCTGCTGGTGATGAACGCCCTTGCAATCTTCCTGCGCAACAAGTACCAGCGCAAGTACTGATCAAAGACACGATCGAGACACCCCAAATGAACACAAACCAAACTATTCACGGCGCCGAGGTGCGATGATGGCACGGAAGGTCGAAGGCACAACGATGACGGAAGAGAATCAGGCACAAGTGACACCGATGCAGCAGTTCGAACCGCAGCACCAGGCGGAGAAGGCGCCGCGTGAGAGCCTGGTGACGATCGAAGACGTCACCGTCAAGTATCACGGGTCCACTGCAGTGGAAGGCGTCACCTTTGACATCGCCAGCAAAGAGATCACCGCACTGATCGGCGCCTCCGGCTGCGGAAAGAGCACGCTCCTGCGCTGCATCAACCGCATGAACGACTTGATCCCCGGCGCAGAAGTGTCCGGCAAGATCGAATTCAAGGGCGTTGACCTCTACGGCGACAACATCGACCCGGTGCAGGTGCGCAAGCTCGTCGGCATGGTCTTTCAGAAGCCCAACCCCTTCCCCAAGTCGATCTACGACAACGTCGCCTTTGGCCCCCGCGTGCTCGGCATGAAGGACAACCTCGACGAGATCGTCGAGACCTCACTGCGCCGCGCTTCCCTCTGGGACGAGGTGAAGAACCGCCTCGACCAGAGCGCACTGGGTATGAGCGGTGGCCAACAGCAGCGCCTCTGCATCGCTCGCGCGATTGCCACCTCGCCTGGCGTGATCCTGATGGACGAGCCGTGCTCCGCACTTGACCCGATCTCAACTGGTCGCATCGAAGACCTGATGGAAGAACTCAAAGAGGACTACACGATCGTGATCGTCACGCACAACATGCAGCAAGCTGCACGCGTGAGCGACAAGACCGCCTACTTCACCGTCGAGGTCAACGAAGACGACAAGCGCTTCGGTCGCCTGATCGAGTTCGATGACACAGAAAGAATCTTCACCAATCCGAGCGATCAGCGCACGGAGGACTACGTCACCGGAAAGGTCGGCTAGCCGAATGTCAAATGACAAGCCCCGCATGGTCTTCCAGGAGGACCTCGCCGCGATCGAGGAAATCACGCTCTCGATGTTCGATCTCGCGGCGGAGATGGCCGACCGTGCCGTCGAGGCCGTGCTCAATCAGGACATCGAGCTCGCCCGAATGGTCATCGACTCGGATGACAAGATCGACGGTCGCTACCTCGAGGTCAGTCAGAGTCTGCTGAACCTGATCGCCTTGCAGGCACCGGTCGCCAGCGACCTCCGCCTGATCGCTGCGCTGCTTTCAACCAACACCCACGTCGAGCGAATGGGCGACCTGGCAGTCAACGTTGCCAAGGCCGTCCCGCTTTCCGGCGAAGAGCCCCCGGTCGACGCTCAGATCCTCAACATCATCGAGAAGATGGGTCTTCAAGTCCGCAGCCAGATCGAGCAGGCCAAGTCTGCGCTCGCAACCCAGGACGCGAAACTCGCCGAGAACCTGGTCATCGAAGACGACATCATCGACGCGCTGAACAAAGAGATCTTCCGCCGCGCAATCGAAATCGGCACCGACGAAGACCGCCGCGAGTGGGCGATTCTGATGGTGCTGATCGGCCGCCACCTCGAGCGCATCGGCGACAACTGCGTGGACATCGGTGAGCAGGTCGCCTTTGTCGTCACCGGTGAGTTCCGTGAGTTCACCGACGCTTCAGCCGGCGCCAACGCTCACTAGTTCGTTCTATTCGCGATTGACGGCGCGGGCTGCGCGTCGCACCTGGCGCGCCTCGTACCAGTCCCGTCGAGCGACGTAAACGGTCTTCTCGATCGTGGCGTAGACGCTTCCGTTCGCGTCTTTCAGATCCAGTGAGTGCTTGTAGACGAAGCTGTTGTTTTCGTCTGCCTGACGCTTTACTTCCGCGGCCACATGCTGCGGGATCCGAAAGCGCGCGAACAGCGTTTCGGTGCCGGGCCGCTTGAAGGCAACACGCGCGTTCTTGTCCCAGATCACGTACTCCTCGCCGAGCTGGCGCTGGAGCATCCACATCACGTACGGATCGCAGGCCGAGTAGATGCTGCCGCCGAAGGTCGTGCCCTGCGAGTTGCGTGTGCGGCGGTTCAGCGGGAGCTTCACGTCGAGCTCGGTCCAGTCTTCACTGACGTGAATCACCCTCCCGCCAGTGGCACGCAGGTGCGGCTGCAGGTTCAGGCAGCGCCAGTAGAGCCAGAAGGGGAGCGCGTCCCCTCGCATCAAGCCGGTGGAACGTTGGAGATCAGGCCGCTGGTGGCGAGAACCAGCACGAGCGCTCCCAGCGCAAGCCTGTAGAGCACGAAGATCTTCATCGTGTGTTCGCCGAGCCACTTGAGCAGGAAGGCGATCGACCAGTAGCCGACGACAAACGCTGCGAGCGTGGCGGCGATCAACGCCGGCGTGCCAACTCCCGTTGATCCACCGACGACGTCGCGCAGCCCGTAGATTCCGCTGAGCACGACCGCCGGGACCGACAACAGAAACGAGAAGCGTGCGGCGTCGCGACGCGTGAAGCCGCGGAAAAGACCAAATGTGATGGTGGCGCCCGAGCGCGAGACGCCTGGGATCAACGCCAGAGACTGGGCGAGGCCGATCGCCACAGCATCCGGCACCTTGATCGAATCAAGCCTGCGCGTGTGGGTGGCGAAGATGTCCGCCGCCCCGAGCACGAGACCGAAGATGATCAGCATCGACCCGACGAGATAGAGATTGCGCGCGCCGCCCTCGATCTGGTCGCTGAAGGCGAGACCAAAGACGATGATCGGAAGTGTTCCCAGGCCCAGGTACCAGCCCATACGCGCGTTGAGTTCGTCCTCAGGCCCGTCGGTGCGGCCAAGAAGCGATCGCACGAAGGCGCTGGTGATCTCCCAGAGGTCCTTGCGGAAGTAGATGACGACGGCAGCCATCGTTCCCAGCTGAATGACGGCGGTGAACGCAGCTCCGGGATCCTCCCATCCCATGATCGCCGGAACGATCAGCAGGTGGCCGCTGCTGGAGATCGGCAGGAACTCGGTAAGTCCCTGAACGACGCCGAGAATGATCGCTTGAAAGATGCTCATCAGCGGCGCACGTTAGTGGACGCAACTGAGAAAATCGAGGCGGTGGGCCCGCTTGTACACTTAGCCCGATGAAGAATGCAGCAAAGACAGCTCTTTTGACCCTCGCCGTGCTGATGTCGTTGGCCTCCACAGCCTTTGCCGGAGACGCTGGCCAGGGTTGGTACGGCGAAGTCAACGACAAGATCGTCACCTTCTTCGGCCTCGGCCTCGTGATCCTCTTCCCGCTCGTCGCGGCAATCGGCAGCTTTGTTCAGGGTCGCCTGGAACGCCGCTCCGACGAGCGCAAGAGCGCGATCTTCAAGCACAAGTAGGCCGGCCTTGCAGGCGGCCCGCGGCGTTGTCAATGAACGAGCTGCGTGCATCGACGTTGGCTCGAACACGACTGCGCTCCTGGTTGCTGACCTGATCGACGGCGAGATCACGCCCGTCGGCACTCGGCGCGTCTTCACGATGCTTGGCGCATCGACCGGCCCCAAGGGCATCAGCCCCGAGAAGATCGAAGAGACGACGACCGCCATCGCCGAGTTGCAGCTCTACGCGAGATCGCTCGACTGCGTGAACGTCGAGCTCGTCGCCACCCATGTGGTGCGCGAGGCGCACAACGGCCATGAGCTCGAAGCACGCGTGCTCGAATCGACGGGCCTGGTCATGGACGTGATCGACGGCCACCAGGAGGCGCGCTTCTCGTTCATCGGCGCGATCGGTGGATTGGATCGAGTGCGTGGCTCGACGGTCGTGATCGACGCCGGCGGAGGCTCCACAGAGGTCTCCTTCTGCATGCCCGGCGCAGAGCCCGTGACTGCGAGCTTCAAGATCGGCTCGGCGACTCTTCAGCAGCAGTTCATTCACTCTGACCCGCCCAGCCCGGCCGAGATCACGAAGGCGCGCGAGTACGCCGACAAGCAGTTCGATCAACTCGACTTTCCCGCCGACTGCAAGCTGGCGTTGGCTGTCGGCGGCGGCGCAAGCACAGCTCGCCAGTTGACGGGCGGCGTGCTCGACAAACCGGGGATCGCCCGCGTGCTGGCACTTACTACGAGCATGTCGTCCAACGACCTCTCCGAGAAGTTCGACCTGGCGCTCAATCGAGCGCGCCTCCTGCCGGCGGGACTGACGATCCTTCACGCGCTTGTGGATCGGCTTGGGGTCGGCCTCGAGGTCGGGCGCGGCGGTCTGCGCGAAGGCGTGCTGATCGACCGCTACAGCTAGAGAACGACCTGCGCGAGCATCGCGATCGCAGCAAGCAGCACGATCGCCGCGATCGTTTGTACCAGGGCAACCGTGTTCAGCCGTCCCGTCAGGTGAGCGCCGATGTATGCCCCGGGGATGGAGCCGGCTGCGCCAATCGCGAAGAGCTGCCAATCAAACCCAGCGCCCCCGGCGGTCAGGTGACCGATCGCCCCGGCCACGCCAACGACGATTCCGGCAGTGAGGTTGGTGCCGACAAGCCTCTGCGGAGTCTCATCCGTGAATCGCAATAGCGCGGGAAAGCGCAGCGAGCCAAGGATCAGACCGACGGCGCCGCCGAGCAGACCGACGACGAGCCCGATTGTGACCGTCGCCGCACGGTGGTCCTTCTGCCCGCCAGCGGACGCGTCTGGCTGCGGGCGCTTGTCGGCCGGCTGCCACTGAGACAGTTCCCAGGCGCCATAGAACAAGACGACCGAGATGAAGATCAGCAGCGCGTCCTCGGGGACTGTCGTGGCCAGATATCCGCCGACCAGACCTCCAACCAACGACGGCGGCGCGAGCCACCAGAACATCGTCCAGTTGATTCGGCCCTCGCGGACGTGCTTGATCGAGGCCGTCGCCGCAGCCACAGCGCTGATCGCGACGTTCGCCCCGCCGCCAGCGGCCGCGGTGTCTGCGAACGAGACGGCCGCAGGCAGTCGCATGTTTCCGAGCACGAGCCCGGCGACGCCGCCAGCAACGGCGACGACGAAACACAGGACCCCGAAGGCGACGTACTCGATGACCACGGGCTAGAAAGTCACGTCGGGCAACAAGCGTGCTTCGTGCTCGCGGTCAACACGTGCCGCGACCTCGACGTAGCGCTCGATCCCAGACCCCTTGAGCTTGTTCCCGAGCAACTCGTCGATCTGGAATATTCCGGCGGAGTTGTTCATCGTGATCTCGATTCGCACCGGCTTCACCGCACCGGCCGAGATGCTCACGCCATCGATCGCCGCAGCGCTGAGCGCGTGGATGTTTTTCTGTCCTGCCTCGAATGGCACGCGCGAGCGGCCTGCGGCCATGTCGAGCGCATCGGCCACCCGGACCACGCCTGCCTCGATCGTCAACGGAGTGCCGTTGCGGCGGTGGCCGATGATCGCGTGCTGGATCTCTGCGGCAATCACCGAGCGCTCGGGCTCGTCGTAGATCCCGTCAAGCAAATGGTCGAGTTTGTCGGCCGCCAGGAAGAGACTGTAGGCCTCGTGGTCGGCGCGGTGGATGCTCATGCCAACGTCGTGAAGCATCGCGCCGGCGACGACGATCACCTCGGCGTCGCGGCGGTCCATCCCAAAGTCTTTGAAGACCGAGGGCTCGACTCCGCGCTTGGCCAGCAGGCGAAGGATGCGCAGCGCGATGTTGCTGACGACCTGGATGTGAACCCAGCCATGGTCGGACATCCCGAGGCGCTTGGTCGCGTTGACGTCGGCGACGACCCACCAGGCCTTCAGCTGCGCGTCGGCGTTGGCGTTCTCGATCAGCCGATCGAGCTTGCGGTTGCCCCTGGTCGGGACGTGAATGTCGATTTCGGCGATAGCCGTGGAGAGTGAGCGTTCATCGGTCCTGAACGCAGTTACTTTTTCTTGTGTCTGTGTCATGTACAGACCAAATTAGTGCGCTAATCGCTGCTTCCTTGCAGCATTCACAAGGCTTTCACAAGTACCGTCACGGCAGGAAGGCGGGCGGCACGCTGCCGGTGATCTCGATCTCGTCGGCGCCGATCTCCGAGCGCTCGTAGATCTCGCGAAGCAGGCAGTGGATGTTCACATCCTGCGCCTCGCCGTGGTGCCAGTGCCATGCGTGGAGAATGCCCTCGGCGACAAAGCCGATGCGCTCGAGCGCGGCCTTTGAGCGACCGTTGCGTACGTGGCTGTAGGAGCTGATGCGTTCGAGGCCAAGGTGACGAAAGCCGAGGCCCAGGACAAGAGACTTTGATGCGACGTTCACGCCTGTGCCCCAGTGCTTGTGGCCGAGCCAGGATCCGACGACTGCGCGGCGATCGCGCCCGGAAAACTCAGTGAGGCCCGTCACTCCGACGATCGCATCGGTCTCACGCTCGACGATCACGAACTCCAGCAGGGAACCGTTGTCGCGCTTGGCCTGAAGGTCCTCGATGTACTTCTGAGGCTGTTCGATCGATGTGTACGGACCCCAGCTGAAAAAGCGCGTCACGGCCGGGTCCTCGCCGAGCTTGAAGAGCTGCTCGGCGTCGTCCTGGACGGCCAGGCGAAGCATGTAGTTCTCGCCCACGACCTGCAGGTCGATTGGGTGTTCGCTCGAGATCTCTTGTACGGGTGTGGGATCGGTGGTCATCGGATGCCGAATCCTACCCGTAAGCTGGATTCGATGATTGCCCTCTTGTACGACATCCACGGGAACGACATCGCGCTTGCCGCGGTGATCGAGGACGCGCAGGCGGCTGGCGCAGACGCGTGGCTGCTCGGCGGTGACTACTGCCTGTTGGGCGCGCAGCCCGCCGCGGTGCTCGACCGCCTGGAGACGCTTCCGGCAGACACCGTTTGGCTGCGCGGAAACACCGAGCGTTGGATTGCGCACCCAGAGGCGGCCGACATCCCGATCGATTCGATCCGCGATGCCGCGCTCTTTGTGCAGGGCGCGATCGGACGTGGCTCGGTGCGCGAGCTCGCCGCACTACCCGACACGGTTTCAGATGTTCCCTTCGACGGCGCCGCGACGACCGTCTTCTGTCACGCCTCTCCAGGCTCCGACATGGCCGGTTTCACCGACCAGTCCGCAGACACTGACGGCGAGCGGGCAGAAAGCGAGTTCGAGGCGAACACAATCGTCTGCGGCCACACGCATCTCCAGTTTGCGCGCGAAGTTGGCGTGATCGAGGTGGTGAACCCGGGTAGCGTGGGCATGCCATTCGACGGCGATCGCCGAGCAGCGTATGCGTTGCTTGCGCCGGATGGCTCATTCGATCTGTGACGGGTCGACTACGACTTCGATGCCGCGCTCGACGCCTACGGCGAGCTTGATGGCGACTGGGTCGAGCTGGCCCGGACCAGGCTGCTCGGCGCGCGGTACTAGACGAGTCGCAGCGTGCCGCCGTGGCGCTTTAGCCACAACCGCGAATCGCGCCAGTCCTCGACCCGCGCGTCCATCAGTGCCCAGAAGTTCTTCGAGTGGTCGCGCACTTCGATGTGCGCGGCCTCGTGCTCGATCACGTAGTCCATCACCGACTCCGGGGCCAGCAGCAGCCGCCAGTTGAAGCTGATCGTCCCGCTCGATGAAAAGCTCCCCCATCGCGTCTTCTGGTCGCGAATCGCCACTCGTTCGTATGAAGTTCCGTTGCGTTCCACGACGGCGTCCAGCCGCTCGGTGAAGACTTCCTTGGCCTGGCGTCGGTACCAGCGTTCGAGCGCCGCAGCGACCGTCTCGCACTTGGTGTCGGGCACGCGGACCCAGAGCTCGGCCGAGGCCGGTTTGAGCGTCACTCGGCCGGATGGGCCGTCCAGCAATCGCAGCGTCAGGTCCCAGCCGATGAACGGCACCGTCGATCCGTCTGCGAGCGATCTCGAGGCCACGATCTCGTCGGCGGCTTCGATCTTCGCGAGCGTCTTGGCGATCCAATCGCTGCGCTCGCGAATGAACTCGTGGCCGTGCCGTTCAGCTGTGCGCCCCGGCAGCGTAAGCACGACGCCATCGGTGCCAACGGTGATGCGGATGTTCTTGGCGCGGGTGGAGCGCCGAAGCGAGTAGTCGAAACCCTCGCCCGCATAGCTCGCCGGGGCGTCTATTCCCACTCGATCGTCGCCGGTGGCTTCGAGGAAATATCCAGCGTCACGCGGTTGACCCCGCGGATCTCGTTGATCAAACGCTTCGAGACAGTTTCGAGCAAGTCGTAAGGCAGTCGCGCCCAATCAGCAGTCATCGCGTCATCACTGGTGACGGCGCGAATAACGATTGGATACGCGTAAGTGCGCTCGTCGCCCTGGACGCCAACCGACTTCACAACCGGCAGCACGCAGAACGACTGCCAGAGCTCGCGATACAGACCAGCCTTGCGGATTTCGTCCTGGAGGATCGCGTCGGCCTCGCGCACAATATCCAGGCGCTCGCGGTTGACCTCGCCGCCGACAATTCTGATCGCCAGTCCCGGTCCGGGGAACGGTTGACGCCACACGAGATTCTCGGCCATTCCAAGCTCTGCGCCAACGGCGCGCACCTCGTCCTTGAAGAGCCAGCGCAGCGGCTCGACAAGCTCAAACTCCATATCGTCCGGCAGGCCACCGACGTTGTGGTGCGACTTGATCGTCGCCGCGCCGTGGCCCGATCCGCCGCTCTCGATCACGTCGGAATACAGCGTGCCCTGAACCAGAAACTTCGCGTCGAGCGCGCCCGCCTCTGATTCAAATGTGCGGATGAACTGATCGCCGATGATCTTGCGCTTGGTCTCGGGGTCGGCCTCACCGGCCAGGCGATCGAGGAAGAGATCCTCGGCATCGACGTGGATAAGCGGCACATGAAAGTTGTCGCGGAAGACTGCGACGACCTGTTCGGCCTCGTTCTTGCGCATCATCCCGTGGTCCACGAATACGCAAGTCAGCTGGTCCCCGATCGCCTTGAAGACGAGCAATGCGGCAACGGAGCTGTCCACGCCACCCGAGAGCCCGCAGATGACCTTGCCATCGCCGACCTGTTCGCGGATCTTTGCGATCTGCTCGTCGATCACCGACGCCGGGCTCCAGAGGCCGTCGGCTTCGCAGACGTCGTAGAGGAAGCGCTTGAGCACGTCAGTGCCGTAAGGCGTGTGCACAACCTCGGGGTGAAACTGGATTCCGTAGAGCCGACGCCCGGTGTCCTCGAAGGCCGCGACCGGCGATTCGTCTGAAGACGCGAGCGCGGTGAAGCCCGGAGGCGCCTGGTAGACCGTGTCGCGGTGGCTCATCCAACATTGCTGCTCGTCGGGGAGATCGCGCAGCAGCTGACCGTGCTCGCGCACATGAAGGTTTGATCGTCCGAATTCGCCGACAGGCGCCTGCTCGACCTTGCCGCCGAGGCTGAGCGCCATCGCCTGCATGCCGTAACAAATTCCGAGCACCGGGATACCGAGTTCAAGCAGCTCCATCCGCAGCTCGGGCGCGTCGTCGGCGTACACCGAGGCCGGACCGCCAGAGAGGATGACCCCGTCGGGCTGGCGCTCCTTCAGGGCCTCGATCGAAATGTTTGATGGAAGCAGTTCTGAATACACGCCGCACTCGCGCACGCGACGCGCGATCAGCTGCGAGTATTGGCCGCCAAAATCGAGGACCAGAACTTCTTGGACGGTGAGCGCCGAGTCGGCGACCGCGCCACCGGCGACGCCCTGCTCTACAGCGGCATCACCAGCAGTTGCATCGGGCGCGGTCAACGAGTGGCCTATGACTGGTCGACGCCGACCGCGACAGCCGCTCGCCCGTTGGAACCCATACCGACTGACTGCGCGCGTTGGAGTTGCTTGCCCTCGGTCTGGAGCGACGGTGCAACCATCACTTCAGCGCGGTGAAATTCAGGAATGTCTGCGTAACCCGTGGTGGCCATCGAAGTACGCAGCCCGCCCATCAGGTTGAACGTGCCGTCGTTTTCGTTGGCAGGCCCGAGAAGAATCTCTTCGAGCGAACCGTTCTGCTCGGTGCGCACACGCGCGCCTCGCGGAAGCGACGGGTGGAAGGTCGCCATGCCCCAGTGGAAGCCGCGGCCCGGTGCTTCGTATGCGCGTGCGAGCGGCGATCCGATCATCACTGCATCGGCGCCGCAGGCGACTGCCTTGGAGACATCTCCGCCGTTGCGCATGCCGCCGTCGGCGATGACATTGACGTATTCGCCGGTCTCGAGCATGTGCTGGCTGCGCGCGGCCTGAACGTCTGCGATTGCAGTTGCCTGCGGGACGCCGACGCCGAGGACTCCGCGGGTGGTGCATGCGGCGCCAGGTCCGACGCCGACGAGAACGCCGACGCAACCAGTGCGCATGAGGTGAAGCGCGGTCGAGTATGAGGCGGTGCCACCCAGGACACACGGCACCGGAACCTCATGGATGAACTCCTTGAGGTTCAACGGCTCCACCGTGGTCGAGACGTGCTCGGCCGAAATCACTGTGCCCTGGATGACGAGGATGTCGAGGCCAGCTTCGAGCGCGACCTCGTAGTACTCGGTCACCTTCTGCGGCGTCAGCGATGCAGCGGTGACGACACCCTGCTCCTTGATCTCGCGAATGCGCTGGGCGATCAATTCGGGCTTTACCGGCTCCTGGTAAATCTTCTGCATCTCGGCCGTGGCGAGCTCTGGCGGCAGGCCGGCGATGATGTCGAGCTTGTCTTCGGCGTCTTCGTAGCGCGTGAAGATGCCTTCCAGGTTGAGCACGCCCAGTCCACCGAGCTTGCCGATGATTCCAGCGGTTTTGGGTGAGATGACGCCGTCCATCGCCGATCCCAGGAGGGGCAGTTCGAAGCGATACGGACCGAGGGTCCAGGAAATGTCCACGTCATCAGGGTCACGCGTCCTGCGCGATGGAACGATGGCGATGTCGTCGAAGCCGTAAGCGCGACGACCTTTCTTTCCGCGGCCGATCTCTACTTCCATGGGTACCTTCGTCGTAAATGGGGCTTGAGGATGGTGGGGCCCCTACGTTACCAGCGGTCCTGACGGCTCAAATCGGTAGACGGGGAGCGGCTTTGCGGCTCTACCAAAAGTCGCTGCAAAGTGCGCGAAAAGCGGGTGATCAGGAGACGACGGGGCGCTGAATCGAGTCGATTTCGACGCGATCGACCAGCTGGTCCACGGCCGTGCGGTCGAGTGTTCCTGCGCCGAAGTGCTGAGTTGACTCCGCGCCGCATGCAACTGCGTAGCGCAGAGCCTCTTCGGGAGCCAGCCCGATGTAACGAGCGCTGACCAGGCCGGCAACCAGCGCGTCGCCCGATCCGACCGTCGTGATCGGGTCGAGTTCAGGTGCTCTCACACGCAGCGTCGTCTGCTGTCTGTCGTCGAGCACTGCCCAGCAACCTCCGCTCGTCGTTACGACGGCGTCTTTGGCGCCCAGCACGCGCAACTCGGCCGGAGCCGAGGCAAGATCTTCTTCGTCCACAAACTCCCGGCCGACGAGCTCTTCGGCTTCGTTGACGTTCGGCGCGATCATGTCCGGCTCGGACCGCAGCGCGTGGGTCATGATGTCGCCTTCGGCGTCTACCAGCGTGGTCACTCCAGCCTTGCGCAGGGCAGTGACGAGATCGCCGTAGAAGTCGTAGGGAATCCCCTTCGGGATCGATCCAGCGATCACGCAGATGTCGGCGCCGGGCGCCAGGTACATCAGCTTCTCGCGAAAGAGCTCGAGCTCGGCCTCCGAGACGCGAGGTCCGTGCTCGTTGATCTCGGTCTGCTCTCCGGTCGTCGGGTCGATCAGCACAGTCGAGGTGCGCGACTCCTCGCCAATTCGCACAAAGTCGTTGAGCACAGACTCGGCCGTCAGATACTCGATGATCCTCGTTCCGGTCACGCCACCTGCGAACCCCGTCGCGATCACGGGCTGGCCTAGGCACTTCAGCGCGCGGGCAACATTTATGCCCTTGCCGCCTGCAGCCGCGCGCTTGTCAACGGCGCGATGACGATCACCCAGGCGAAAGTGGGGGACAGAAAGTGTGTTGTCAATCGCTGCGTTGAGCGTGACGGTGATGATCATCGTCTAACCATTCTCATGCTGAATATGCCGATCGAGGCACCCCCCAATACCCGTCGGCGAAAATTGCGTACGGGATTATCTCACGAAACCCGGTCGGGCTGTCCGTTCCTTTTTTCGACGCAGTAAGAAGGTCGCGACCATGCTGATTCCAAGCGCCAGAAGCACCCAGGGAAGAATCAGTCCGAGGGCGTGCAACATGACTGCGGTGACCGGTGGAGCGGGCACTCCCTCGCCCAGAGAGACCGGCACGCTGGCCACCTGCTTGCCTCCGCGAAGGACGATGGCGTCGCCGACGATCGACCCGGCAGGACGCGGCCCCTTGATCTGCCTGGGAGCGATCAGTCGCAGCTCGACCTGCTCGCCGTTGCGCGCCGCGAACGAATAATCGCGGCGTGGATAGACCTTGGCTTTGATGTCCTGGAATTCGACCGGGAGCGCGTAGACCGATTGCTTCTTGCGCAGCGGGGCGACCGGCTTGTAGAAGGCGCGCCCATACCGGAGCAGTGCTGCCGAGTCGCTCTCGCGCGCGGCCTCAGTTCGGTCGCCGGTCACTACGGATATGACCCTGGCGTCGAGCTTTTCCGCCGCGCCCACGAGCAAATAGCCGGCGGCAATGGTGTAGCCAGTCTTGACCCCGATCGCCCACGGGTACTTGCCGATCAATGGATTGCGGTTGGAGATTCTGCGAACCGTCGCACCCGAGCGCAGTGTGAGTCTGGACTTGTCGATGACACTCGAGAGGCGCGGCACGGTCAACGCGTACCGACCAAGCGTTGCGAGGTCGTTGGCAGTTGAGAAGTTGCCGGAGGCATCGAGCCCGATCGGGTTCGAGAATCGCGTGCGAGTGAGGCCGAGTGACCTCGCGCGACGGTTCATCGCAGCGACGAATGCGGATCTCGACGATGCGGTGCCAGCGGCGAGCGTGTCGGCAGCGTCGTTTCCGCTTTCGAGCATCAAGCCCTTGATCAGATCCTGCGCGCTCATGCTTTCGCCGGGCTTGAGGCCCAGCAGCGATTCGCCCACGCCGGCGCGGTATCTGGTCGCGGTGAGCAGCTCGTTCGGGGTCGTACGTGAGATCGCGACCAGCGCCGTCATGATCTTGGTCGTGCTGGCGATCAGGCGGCGCTTCTTTGTGTCGCGCCCCCACATGTGCCTGCCGGTCTGGGCATCGAGCACGATCCCCGTCTCGGCGAGGATCCCGCTCGGTGCGCGCGGCGTGGGCACCTTGACGGTCATCGTGTTGACTGATCGGAGAACGTTCTCGTCGGCGCGCGCAGTTGCCGCAGGCGCGAGAACCAAGGCGGAGACTGCGAGCACGAGCGCGCGTGCCGAGGGCGCCACGCGCGAAGACGAAGCGAGCCTCGAGGTGCTGCGCCTCACTACTTAAGTTTCAGCTTCTGGCCCGGCTGGAGTGCCCGGGGGTCAATGTCGGGATTGAGCTCTTGAAGCGTCTCAACGTCGACTCCCTGTTTCTCGGCGATCGCAGCAAAGCTGTCTCCGGGCCTGACCCTGTAGGTCGATCGGGTCGGTCCGCTCTTGGCGGCAGCGGTGGTGGCCGCTGGCTTTGTGGCTGCGGCTTCGTTGGAAGTCTTTGCGGCGCTGCCGCTGTCCTGACTGCTGAGCACCGCGAAGATTGCGATCGCGAAGATCACCAGTGCGATCGGCGCGAGCATACGTGCGCCGTTGCCGGCCTGCACGTCGCGGGGACGCTGCGGGGCGCGGCTACCGCCGCGAAGCGGGCGGGTGCCCGTCGGCCCTGTGCCCTGATGCGCGTCGCCCGGCGTGCCCGTGCGAGGCGCTTTGTATCGCTGCTTCCTGGGAGACTCCGAAGGGTTGGACATGGTCGACGCTGACCTACTCGCAGAGCGCTGCCCGCGGACCGGGCGCTTGGAACGCCCACCGATGTCGCGTACCGACCGAGCGCGCGCGGTGCGCGGCGCTGAGTCGTCCTGCGTAAGTGATGATTTCAGGGGTTCGGCCATCTTTGGCGATCATAACGGCGCAAGACGGGTTCGCGCTTAGCTCTGAAATGCGCCGTTCAGCAAACATCCCCTGCAAATTCACGAAAAACGCAAGGCTTCTGCCAGCGACCGTTCGGCCGCGGCGTGAACTTCTGCAATCCAGCCATTCTCTATCGCCATTCGCTCGAGCCGCTCCCGGAGCGGGATCAGAACCAATGCGTCGAGCGCTGCGTACTTGACCTGCGCGCTCGAAAGCACGGGCGCGCTCCAGTCGGAGAGTCGTTCAGCCTTCGATAGCTCGAAATCGAGAAGCTCGTCGCATACGTGGGCAAGGTTGCTGCCCTGTGGTGCGAAGACGCCCGTCTCACGTGAGCGCTCCCGCACGAAGACCCAGCGAGTGTCAAACATCGGCGTCAGCGTGAACCCACCGTGTCGCGCAAGCCAGCTCTGCTCGAACTCTGCGTTGTGCGCGATCCAGCTGATGTTCAATCCGGCGATCGTCGCGTGCAGCGATTCCCACGCGTCGAAGGCGAAGCAGTCGAGCACGACGGCGCGGTCACCTGCGCCCACCTGCGCCAGCCGGATTAGACCTTCGGACGGTGCCAGCGAAGTGGTCTCGATGTCGATTCCAACCGACAGCGCGTTGCTCATTGGCGATCGCGTTGCGGCTTCGAGCACCCAGCCGAGGGCGTCGGCTGCGGCAATCGGGTCCGTCACGTAGATGTATTCACCGCGGTCCGCGCCGAACCGTGCAGCGATCGGTTGTTGCTCGATCGCTGGATCGGGTCCTGCGTTGGTGATGATCGCGGGCTGCATTCCGTCCTCTTCGAAGACAGCGTGACGCGTGCTTCGGTCGGCTTAGCCCGACACCTTCCAGATCAATTCACGGAGCTCGGCGGCCGCCGCTTGGGCGCTGGAGATTGGCTCCGAATCGGTCTGCTCCCACGCGTTCACAAGCGCGCGGGAAACTGTGATCAGCGCCGAAGCGCGACCCGCGGTGAACGCCGCAGCGAGGTCTTCGACCTTTCCGCCTTGAGCGCCAACCCCAGGAATCAGAAATACCGCGTGCGGCATCGCTGCGCGCAGGCGGGTGATGTGAGCGGGCTCGGTCGCGCCAACAACTGCGCCCAAAGATGAAAGTCCCGCTTCGCCGACCATCGGCGCGCCGACGCGATCGACAAGCGCGGCCAGGCGGTCACTGACCGTGTCGCCGTCGCCCTGCTCGATCTTCAAGTCTTCGATGTCTGCGGCGCCGGGATTCGAAGTTCGCACGAGCGCAAACACTCCAGCGCCGTGCTGCCAGGCCGACTGGGCGAGCGGCTCGAGCGAGTCGCCTCCCATCAGCGGGTTGACGGTCGCCACATCCGCGCCGAGCCCGGGCACGTCACCCCACGGGGTTGGCGTGCTTCCGAACAGGGACTGTGCGTATGCGGAAGCCGTCACGGGAACATCCCCGCGTTTGCCATCGGCAATCACGATCAGTCCTGCTTGCTTTGCAGCTTGAACGGTCTCGGCGAGCGCCCGACATCCGGGCGCGCCGAGCCGTTCGAAGCAAGCCATTTGCAGTTTCACGCCGGCGCACTCTGCGCCGACGGCCGCGATCACCGATCTGCAGTGCTGGGAAACCGCGCCTGCTGCGACATCCGCCGGCGACCTGCCGGACGACCCGGAGACTTCCCGGGATTCTGTGGACGTCGCACCGGCGACTGCCTCGGTCGCACCGTCATCGGTCTCGACCTGAGTCGGCCAAAGTTTGGCCGGGTCCGGATCGAGACCGAGGACGAGTTGACTCTCTCGTTTCTCAACGAGCCCTGCGAGGCGGTCGCCAAAGGGTTGATGCGAAGCCTCGATCAGCCGCCCTTGACGGTCTGCTTGAGCTTTGCACCGGCCGAGAACTTCGGCACCTTGCTGGCCTTGATCTGGATCGTCTCGCCGGTCTGCGGGTTGACGCCCTGACGGGCACTGCGGTCAGACACGCTGAACTTGCCGAAGCCGGTGAAGGCAACTTCGCCGCCACGCTTGAGCGTTTCGGAGATCGTGTCGAGTACTGCGTCAACGGCCTTGGCGGCGTCAGCCGACGTCAGGTCCGTCTTTTCCTTTACCTGGGTGATGAATTCCTGCTTTGTCACAGTTCCTCCTCGAGAGGGATACGTTTTGATTCGTCGGCCAACGTAACTCGTCCACCGGCGGAACATGCAGGATTCATGCGGGTTTGCGCGGAAATTCGACCGTTTTTCGTGATATATGGCGCAGGTCGCGCCAAATCTCGCGAGAAACGCCTAAGCGATCGACATCTCTGCGACAAGCAGAGGCGGCGTCAGAACTGATCCGCCGAATGGAATCCAGCGACGCTCGGCGCCTGCTGCCTGGACTCCCAGAAGCATCGTGATCAGGTCGCTGGCGATCGTCGCCTCGCGCACCGGACCGGCGAGCTTGCCGTCCTTGATCTCGATCCCGCTGGCGCCGACTGAGAACTGACCGGAAACCGGATTCACACCAGAGTGCAGGCCGACGACGTTGGTCACGTACAGACCATCGCCGGCCTGCTCGAGGAGTTCTTCAAGCGTTGCGCTGCCCTTCCCGACGATGACGTTGCTCGCGCCCGGTCCAGGGCCACCGCGATACGAGCCGCGCCGCGCGCTGCCCGTGGAAGCCTTGCCGGCCTCGCGCGCAGTGCGCGAGTCGTAGAGGAAATTCTGGATCACGCCACCCTCGATCAACGGAGTCACGCGTCGGGCGACCCCTTCGCCGTCAAACGGAGCGCTCGAGGGACCGCCGTCGATCAACCCGTCGTCGGTCAATGTCAGCACTTCGGAGGCGACTGTCTCGCCATCCTTGCCGACGAGCGGCGAGCGGCCGCGGAGCACCGCTTCGCCCGAGAGCGCGCCGGAGGCTATGCCGACGAAGCTTGCTGCCGTGAACTCGTCAAGCACAACCGGTGCCTTGCGGGATTCAGTGCGGCCAGCGCCGATCATCACTACTGCGCGCTCAGCGGCCTCGCGGCCGATTGCATCCGCATTGAGCCCGCCCGGGCCGCGCGCGATGTCCAGGCCAAGGCCGGTCATCAGCGCGTCGCCCTTGCCGGCGAAGGCAGATGAGTAGGCGTAGGCGCCTGTGGACTCATAGGAGTCCGTGAAGCCGTTGCTGTTGGCGATCGCGACGATCGAGCGTTCGTCGGCGTAGATCGTCTGTTCGACCTGGCTGACGCGCTCGTCAAAGGTGCGGGCTGCGTGATCGACAGCAATCGCGAACTCGACCTTGCGCGCGGTGTCCCAGTCCTCGAACTCGGCGGCGATCAGGCTTCCTGCCTCGCCGCGGCCGGTCAGCTCGGGTAGACCTGCGAACTCATCTGGGTCCGAAACCTGAGCAAGCTCGACTGCGCGCGTGGCGAGCGTCTTCAGGTCGTCTTCCTTGAGTGAAGTGGTGAAGGCGTAACCGCTACGGCCTTCGGATGCGAACGCACGCACGCCGATGCCGCGACTGCCGGCCTCGGTGAGGCTTTCGACTGCGCGGTCGTAAACGCGAATCTCGACGTCTCGCTCATCCTGGCCGTAACCCTCGGCCGATGTCGCTCCGGCGTCGAGCGCCAGCTCAACTGCGCGCGCCGCTGCTGCTTGAATATCTGTCGCGCTCATCAGGCTGTACCTCCAACCGTCAGTTCGCGCAGCAGGACGTGCGGTTGCCCGACGCCGGCCGGGACGCGCTGACCTGCCTTGCCGCAATAGCCCGTGGCGAGCTTCAGGTCGCCTGCGATCGCTTCGATCTGCCAGAGCGCCGCGAGGCCATTGCCGGTCAGCGTCGCGCCGGTGACTGGCTTGGTCACACGACCTCCTTCGATCAAATAGCCCTCGGAGACTCCGAACACGAAGTCGCCGGTCGCGGGCTCCACCTGGCCTCCTCCGAACGAAACGGCATAAAGCCCAATACCGGCGGCTTCAATCAAATCGGCCACCTGTTCGTCGCCGGGAGCAAAGTAGGTGTTGGTCATGCGCGGGACGGGCAGGTGACGGAAGGATTCGCGCCGGCCGTTACCGGTCGAGACGACGCCGTCCTTCTGGGCGCTGCGGCGGTCATGCAGGAACGAGCCGAGCACGCCGTCTTCGAGAATCGGGATCTGCTGCGTGGGCATTCCCTCGTCGTCGATCCCGTCGGTACCCCACTCGCCCGGCTTGCGGCCGTCGTCGTAGGCATTCACAAACTTCGGCGCGAGCTGTTCGCCGATCTTGCCTGCGTAGACGCTCGCGCCCTTCTGCACGGCGTCAGCTTCGAGGCCGTGGCCCACTGCCTCATGCAGCAGGACGCCGCCAAAGCCATTTCCGACAACGACCGGCATCTTGCCTGCTGGTGCCGGGACCGCGTCGAGAGCGGTGAGTGCCTTCCGCGCGGCACTGGCCGCGATCTTCGTCGGGTCGTCCGCGATCAGTTCGTAGCCAACGTGGCCGCCGAGCGTTTCGGTGCCGTTCTCGATCCGGCCGTCACGCGCGGCGATCGCCTGAACGGCAAGGCGCACGCGGATCCGATCGTCGCCGGTTGCGAGTCCTTCAGAGTTGTAAATCGTGACCGTGCGACGGTTCTCGCCGAAACCGGCAGAAACCTGGGTGATTTCCCCACCGGCGGCGCGAGCAGTCTCATCGCAGGCGCGCAGCATCTCGATCTTGGCGACAAGCTCGACCTCTTCGGGAGGCAGGGTGACCCGCTGCGGCGCAACGCGTGCGGCGGACACAAGCGTGACCTCCTTGGAGGCTCCAGACTTCGATGCCTGGGACAGCGACTGGGCCAATTCGATCAGCTCGGGCTCTGCGAGCGAGTCAACGTGTCCGAAGTACGTCGCATCGCCGACAACCAGGCGAACACCGACGCCTTCCTCAGCGCCGTCGGACGCGCCTTCGAGGCGCCCGTCATCGAACTGAACGGACAGGCCGTGGCGCCGTTCGGCGTAGACCTCGGCGAAGTCACCGCCATTCTGCAAAGTCCGCGCGATTACGCGCTCGGCAACGCCCGGATCAAGTAGTGGAGTCTCCTGCGGTAGCGACATCGGCACACAGTACGAAAAGTGGCCGACCAGTCGGCCACACTATGTCCATGGTCGCCAACAGGATCGCCTGGTCCGTCACAGCTGCTCTCTTCGTGATCGTCGCGATCACGCTCTTCCTGTCGGGCTACAACGGCTACGGCGGCGTGTTCCTCGCCGTCGCTGCAGCAGCGGCCGTGAACCTCATCCCGTTCGGGAACAAAAAGAGCTAAGCGGGCAGCGAGTCGAGCCAGCGCAGCAGAGCTCGCGCTGCACGACCTCGGTGGCTGATCTTGTCCTTCTCTTCCTGCGTCAGCTCGGCCATCGTTCGGCCGTCGTCGTAATCGTCGGGCACGACCGCCGGGTCGTAGCCAAAGCCGCCCTCGCCGCGCTTCTCGTCGATCAACGTTCCGCCGCAACGGCCTTCGAAGACCTGTTCACGGCCTCCAGGCTCCACGTATGCGACGGCGCACACGTATTCAACAGTGGCGTCGTCGGTCTTGGCAATCTCCGCCATCAACTTGTCGAGATTGGCTTCGTCGCCCGCAGCCGCCCCGGCGTAGCGAGCGGAATAGACGCCGGGAGCGCCATCCAGCGCCGGCGCCACGATCCCTGAGTCGTCAGCGATAGCCGGCATGCCGGTTGCCTCAGCTGCGGTTCTTGCCTTTGTTAGCGCGTTGGCCGCAAAGGTTTCTCCCGTCTCCGGCGGCAGGACAACTTCATCGGGCAACGGCACGACATGCCATCCCGGAAGCAGGCCATTGAACTCTCGAACCTTGTGGTCGTTGCGGGTTGAGAGGACGAGCTCAGGCATTGGACTATCCGGGCAGCTCTGCACCAACGGCGGTCGCCTGGGCTACGCGCAGTTCGGCGATTCCCTTGGCCGAGAGTTCCAGCAGCTCGTCGAGCGAAGCCTTGGACAGCGGCGTGCGCTCGGCAGTTGCCTGCACTTCGACGAGTCCGTCGTCGCCAGTCATCACGACGTTTGCGTCAACGTCGGCCTGCGAGTCCTCGATGTATTCAAGATCCAGCAGCGCCTCGCCGTCAACGATTCCCGCCGAGATCGCCGCGACCGAGGTGATCAGAGGCATCTCCTCGATGTCGCCGGCCTCGATCAGCTTCTGCAACGCAAGGTGAAGGGCGACGTATCCGCCGGTGATCGACGCGCAGCGCGTGCCGCCGTCGGCGGTCAGCACGTCACAGTCAACGTAGACCGAGCGCTCGCCGAGCAGCTCCATGTCGATCGCACAACGCAGACTGCGTCCGATCAAGCGCTGGATCTCGACCGAGCGACCGTCCTGCTTGCCCTTGTCGCGACGCTTGCGTTCGCCCGTGGAAGCCGGGAGCATCCCGTATTCGGCAGTGACCCAGCCGCTGCCCTTGCCGGCCATCCACTTGGGGACGTTGGTGTCAACGGACGCGGTGCAGATCACGCGCGTCTCGCCGATTGAAATGAGTGCCGAGCCGTCGGCCGTGTTCACGAAGCCGGGCTCGATCGTGATCGAGCGGGCCTCATCGTTTGTTCTTCCGCTGTGGCGTGTCATCAACGGAGGATCTTATGAGGATCCCCCGCCGATGCACACCGATGGCAATCGATCAATCAGAGAATCTTGCCGAGCGCTCCCGTGATGCCCTGGATCAGCTTGCTGCCGATCTTGGTGGCGAAGCCGAGTCCGTCGAGGCCGGTGAGGATCAACCCGATGCCCGTACCGAGCACGACGGTCAGGCCGACGTACTCGACTGTGGCCTGGCCACGCTGGTCCTTGGCGGCGTAGTACCGATTAGTGGCCCAGGCGGCCGCGCGTAGTGAAAGCTGCTGCATTTTCTGTCTCCTAGTTGGAATTCGAGAGGTCGCTTCCGATCATCCAGATCTGCGCGTAACGGTTCAAGACCTCTTCTGACCAACTCTGTGACGACTGGGTAAATCTTCTGCTCACGCAAGTCCGTTGCCGCCCGGCGATAGCGTTCGCGCAAGCAGATGCGCGTCCTGGTCGTCACCAACATGTACCCCACGCGAGAGCGCCCGGAGTTCGGTGTCTTCGTGCGCGACCAGCTCGAGGCGCTCGGGCGCATCCCGGGGATCGAACCAGAGCTCTACGTATTTGAGGGCGGCGGGATCAAGGCCTACCGCAAGGCCGTCAAGCCGCTGAAGAAACACCTCGCCGAACGCCACTACGACGTAGTCCACGCGCACTACGGATTGACGGGCTGGGTCGCGCGCAAGGCGGGCGCCAAGCCGCTGCTCGTGACGCTCCACGGCACCGACGTCCACGACAAGCGCGCCGGCAAGATCTCGCGCTCGGTCGCCAAGAAGGCCGATCAGGTTGCAGTCGTCTCCGAGGACCTCGGGCGCGCGCTCGGCAAGCTCAAGACGAAGCGGCCGATCGCCGTTATGCCGACAGGCGTCAGCCTCGAACGCTTCGAAGAGCGACCGCGCGAAGAGGCACGCCGCGCCCTGGGCATCGACCCCGAGGGCAGCTACATCCTCTTCCCCTTCAACCCCGATCGCCCGGTCAAGCACCACGATCGAGCAGTCGCTGTTGTCGAGGGCATCGAAGACCTTGAAATCCTCACGCTCGGCAACGTCCCGCCCGATCAGGTCGTCAACTACATGAACGCGGCAGACGCAACGCTCGTGCCGTCTGAGTACGAGGGCTTCGGCCTCGCCGCGCTCGAGACCCTCGCCTGCAACGTGCCGGTTGTCGCCACGCCGACCGGCATGGCCAATGACCTGCTCAAAGACGTCGAAGGCGCCTACTGCATCGAATGGGATGTGGACCGCTGGCGCGCCGCAGTCGAATCGATCCTCGAAGACCCGGACCCGCGCGTGAACGGCCGCCCGGTCGCAGAGCGCTGGTCCACCGACGCCATGGCCGCGCGCGTCGTCGATCTCTACCAGCGCGTTGCCAGCGGCGACGCGACATGATCACCGCACGATGAAGAGCAGTCCAGAAGTCGCCGTCGTGGGCGCGGGATCGGCCGGCCTTTACGCAGCGCTGACCGCAGCACGAGAGGGCGCGCGAACCGTGCTCGTCTCACAGGCGGCGCTCGCCACCACGGCCAGTTACTGGGCGCAGGGCGGGATCGCAGCAGCGCTCGGAGAGGACGACTCGATCGAGCTCCACCAGGCCGACACGCTTGCCGCAGGTCGCAGGCTCGGGCGCGCAAGCGCCGTCCGCGCACTGGTCGAGGGCTCGCCCGCGGCAGTAGAGGACCTGATCACACTCGGCGTGGACTTTGACCGCGAGAGCGGCCACCTTGCGCTTGGGCTCGAGGGCGGACACAGCCGTCGCCGAGTCGTGCACGCCGGAGGCAGCGCAACCGGCCGGCGCATCACGCGTCAGCTCTCGGCCAAGGTTGCCGAGCACCCACTGATCGACGTGATCGAACATGCCTCGGCGAGGGCGCTCGTGATATCGGATGGTCGATGCGTCGGCGTGCGCGTCGAGGTCAATGGCGAGTCGCGTACGATCGCCGCGCGGGCGATTCTCCTTGCGACTGGTGGCTCGGCAGCGCTTTGGGCGCGATCGACCAATCCTCCCGCCGCGGTCGGCAGCGGCCTGCTGATGGCGCACGCGGCTGGAGCTGAACTCGCCGACCTCGAGTTCCTCCAGTTCCATCCCACAGCGCTGCTCTCGCAGTCGCGCAATCAGGGCTTCCTGATAACCGAGGCAACGCGCGGCGAAGGCGCGACGCTCGTTGACGAGACCGGCGAGCGATTCGTCGATGAACTCGCAGCTCGCGACGAGGTCGCCGCCGCAGTCGAGCGCAAGATCGCCGGAGGCGACGGCCCAGCCAGTGCAGTCTTTCTGGACCTGCGACAGATCGACCCGGTGCTCTTTCCCAACGTATTCGCGAAGATCGAAGAGGCTGACATCGACCCGCGCAAGGATCTCGTTCCGATCGCCCCAGCCGCGCACTACACGATGGGCGGGATCGTCGCAGACATCAACGCGCGTTCGACCGTCCCTGGCCTACTTGCCGTCGGCGAGTGCTCGTGCACCGGCCTGCATGGCGCCAATCGACTGGCCTCAAATTCACTCGCCGAATGCATGGTCTTCGGGCGCCGCGCCGCGCTCTCGGCACTCGCCGAGGAGTCGCCGCCACGAGAGATTTTGCGTCGCGTGGACGCCGGTGAGGTGGTGGCTGCCGAATATCTCCCGGATCCCGATCCCGCGGCCACGCGCGAGCTTCTCTGGAGCAGCGCCGGCATCGAACGCGATGCCGATGGCCTGGCCAACCTGGCCTCCAGCGCGAACCCGCTCGTGCGTCTGATCGGGGCAAATTCACTGGCGCGCAAAGAGACTCGCGGCGCACACCACCGGAAAGACTTCCCCGCGATCGACCCCGCCCTCGACCTTCAGCACTTTGTATTGCGGGGCGACAGCGCACCCGTCGCCCGTCGTTGGGAATAAAAAAGAGCGCTCCGGACAGATCCAGTCGGCCGTTTCGCACGTATATCTCTTGGGTAAACAAACGTTGGTCCGTTTAGCCGCAGAAATATCCCCAACCAAGCAGCGTTTTTGGGATGATACGAAGCGGTTAAGCAGTGCTTAATGAAGCCGTACCAGGATATTCACGGTTATACGAGATACTTGATCCACGGCTTCTGAAGTACCCCAATTGACCCCCCCCCTCAATTGAGAGCCGCAGCCAGTCCATCCGCACGAAGGGAGCATCACATGTACGCACTGAGCAGGGCCCTTTATAAGGACGTCTCTCCCTACATCACGACCGAGCACGTAAACGGTGTCAACCACGACGTGCGCGGGAACGTATTGGAGGCATGTGAGCAGACGATGGACAGGATCGCCGATGACTGGCGCTACTTCCATCACCCTGACCGCTTCCTCTTCGAGCAGGTTCGCGCCTACTTCCCCATCACCGACCAGCTGGTCGTCTACAACTTGATCGCCAAGCACGTAGACCGCGCCCTGCAGGTCACCAAGACCTACGCCGCCCGTGGCTACAAGCCCGACGGTTCTCGTCTGCGCTGCCGCGCAACTACCAGGCGCAGCACCCCATGCATGCGCAACATCGTGCCGGGCACGGAATACTGCCCGTCGCACCAGCACCTCGCTGAACCCCACTTCATCGAGGACGGCCTCGAGATCCCAGCGCGCATTCACGGCGCAGAGACTCACGCCGACGCTGCCTAGAGACTCATCCCTTCGATAGCTGGACTGTCACAACGGGAGCCGCAAGGCTCCCGTTGACGTTTAAGGTGTGCGCCGTGGCTGCGCTCACGACACTCGCGGTGGACGTTGGCGGCACCTTCACGGATGCCGTTGTCAATTCTCCGAGCGGGGTGTTCACAGGCAAGACGCCGACCACCCCGGAGGATCAATCCATCGGGGTGCTGGCAGCAGCGCAAGAGGCGCTCGCTGCGGGCGCCGTTGCCCCGAGCGAAGTCGATGATT
The DNA here is from genome assembly GCA_016185345.1 of Solirubrobacterales bacterium. GTDB lineage: Bacteria > Actinomycetota > Thermoleophilia > Solirubrobacterales > JACPNS01 > JACPNS01. The sequence continues at coordinate 35,616 of JACPNS010000011.1, forward strand.
TCGTGAACGGCATGACGGTCACGACGAACGCGCTGCTCGAGGGGCGCTTTGCCAAGACGGCTTTGCTCACGACCGCAGGCTTCGAGGACATCGATGAGATCGGCAGGCAGAACCGCGCCGACCTCTACCGGCTCGGCGCTGCGCGACCGGCGCCGATCGTTCCGGCCGAGCTGAGATTCGGTGTGACCGAGCGCTGCGGTCCCGATGGCGTGGTCACGCCGATCGATCTGCTCACCGTCCGTGAGGCGCTCGATGCGGCGATCGCCGGTGGCGCCGAGTCGATCGCGGTCTGCCTCCTCTTCGCGTTCCGCTTTCCCGAGCACGAGTCGGCGATCCGCGAGATGGCGCGCGAAGTTGACCCCTCGCTTCACGTGTCCCTTTCGCACGAGGCCGTGGGCACGTTCCGCGAGTACGAGCGCTGCGCCACAACGATTGCGGATGCCGCGCTGAGCCCGTTGCTCGCGGGATACCTCGGCCGCCTCACCGGGCGGGCGGTTGAAGCTGGCCTTCCCGCCCCGCAGGTGATGCTGAGCAACGGCGGCACCATGCCGGCCGAAACGGCCGGTCGAAACGCTTCCTGGACGGTTCTTTCCGGACCGGCTGGGGGCGCAGTCGGCGCCGCTCAAAGCGCCGAGCGCTGCGGCGAGCCGAAGGCATTGGCATTTGACATGGGCGGCACATCAACCGACATCTCGCTCGTGCGGGACGGCGCCGTTGCGGTGTCGGCCGCGCGTGAGATCGGGGGCCGTCCGATTGCACTTCCGGCCGTTGACGTGTCCACGGTTGGCGCGGGCGGTGGATCGATCGCGTGGCAGGATGCAGGCGGCGCGCTTCGCGTGGGTCCGCGCTCGGCGGGCGCGCGTCCGGGACCTGCGTGTTACGGCCACGGAGGCGAGGAAGCCACGGTCACCGACGCCAACCTGCTGCTCGGCTACCTCTCAGAGAATTCCGCTCTCGCGGGCGGCTTGAGACTCGATCGCGCCGCGGCCGAACGAGCACTGGCCGGTGTGGGCGAGCCGCTGGGGCTGGACGCTCTCGCAACCGCCGCAGGCGTGATTGAGATTGCCAATCTCGAGATGCTGCGCGCGACCGCCGCCGCAACAGTCGCCCGTGGGATCGACCCGCGCGACCACGCGCTCGTCGCCTTCGGCGGCGCCGGGCCGATGCACGCAGCGGCAATCGCCGAGGCGCTCGAGATCACCCGCGTGATCTGCCCGGCTGCCTGCGGCGTCCTTTCGGCCTGGGGAATCTCGGTCGCTGGGCGCAGGCGCGATCGGTCGCGAAGCATCGTCAAATCGCTTGATCAGCTGGACAGCGAAGCGCTCATGGATATCGAGAACGAGCTGGCAGAGTCCGCCGCGCTCGAACTGGGAATTGCTGCGGGCGAGTACGAAGTCGAGACTGCGTACGAACTGCGCTACTCCGGTCAAGCATTCGAGCTGCCGGTAGTGGCCGAACACGCCGATCTCGGAACGGCCTTCCATGCAGCCCACGAAGAGCGATTCGGATTCTCCGAGCCCGAAGCCAGCGTCGAGCTTGTCACCCTGCGCGTCAGCGTCTCAACGCCGCCGGGCCAGGTGCGAACGCCCGGAGCGAGCGCCACGAGCCCACCCGAATCAGAAACTCGCGCGACATGGTTCGGCGGTGAGGAGTTCTCGGCCGTCGTCGTCGCGGACGCCCCGCCGGCCGGCCGGCAGATCGCCGGGCCCGCCGTGATCGAGCAGTCACAGACAACGATCGTTGTCCCACCGGGTTGGGTCGCGAGCAGCGCCGGGGCAGACATAGTGCTTGACCGCATGAAAGGAGGCGCGGGATGATCGATCCAGTGATGCTCCGAGTCACGGCCGGATCACTGGCCGCGGCCTGCGAGGAAATGGGCGAAGTCCTGATCCGCGCCGCGCACTCGGCGAACATCAAGGAGCGGCGGGACTGCTCGACCGGAGTGTTCGATGCGATCGGGCAGATGACGATGCAGGCCGAGCACATCCCGGTGCACCTCGGCGCGATGCCGGCATCCGTCGCGGCCGTCGTGGAGTTCGATCAAGCGCCGGGCGACGCCTGGGTCCTCAACGACCCCTTCAGCGGCGGTACCCACCTGCCCGACATCACGATCGTCACTCCGATCTTCTCCGACCGGGGCAGCCACCTTGGCTTTGCCGCCTGCCGCGCCCATCACGCAGACGTCGGCGGTCGCGAACCCGGAAGCATGCCCGCCGACAGCCGCACCCTCGAAGAGGAGGGCGTGGTGATCCCTCCGACCCGGCTGGCCGCAGGCGACGAGGTCGATCGCGAGCTACTCGACCGCCTGATCAATCAGATGCGCCACCCGCAGCAGCGCGCGGCGGACCTTCGCGCGCAACTCGCAGCATGTCGTCGCGGCGAAGTCCGCGTGCGCGAGTTTGCTGAGCGGCATGGCGAGGCGAAATACGTCGAAGCCACGAATGCCGTGCTCGACTACGCCGAACGCCTCGCCCGCGACGGCGTCGCCGGCCTCCCTCATGGCGAGCACCTGGCCGAGGACGTTCTCGAGGCCGACGCCCACGGCAGCCCCCACGACATCACCCTCAAGCTCGCCGCACGAGTCAACGGCGACGAGGTCGTGCTCGATTTCAGCGGCAGCGACCCGCAGCACGAGGGCAATCTCAACTGCCCGCTCGCCGTGACCGAGTCCGCCTGCTTCTTCGCCGTTCGCGCGCTCGTCGCGCCAGACGCGCCGGCCTGTGCCGGTGCCTGGCGCCCAGTCACCGTGATCGCGCCATCGGGCTCGATCCTCAACGCCCTCCCCCCTGCTGCCGTCGCCGGCGGAAACGTCGAGACCTCGAGCCGAGTCGCCGATCTCGTGATGCGGGCTTTTGGCCGTGCGCAGGGCCAGGGCACGATGAACAACCTCACGCTCGGAAACGACGACTTCACGCACTACGAAACCTTCGGCGGGGGACAGGCCGGTCAACCTGACGCGCCGGGACCAAGCGCGGTCCACGTCGCGATGAGCAACACGCTCAACACCCCGATCGAGGCGCTCGAACTCGAGTTCCCGCTGCGTGTTCACGAATACGCGATTCGCCGGGGCAGCGGCGGCAGCGGTGCCAACAGGGGCGGCGATGGCTTGGTCCGCGACGTCGAAGCGCTCGCCGACATGCGTTACTCGTTAATCGCCGAGCGCCGGCGTCACCATCCGCACGGCGCCGAGGGTGGCGGTGACGGAATGCCCGGAGAAGATTCGATCGACGGAGTCCAGATTCCCGGAAAGTCCGTCGGCAAACTGAAGGTCGGCTCACGCCTGCGCATCGAGACTCCAGGCGGAGGCGGGTTCGGTTCCTCCGGACCCTCACTAAGATCGGCTTGATGCCGATCGCACTCAAAGAATGGGCCGTGACCGTGAGGGCCCTCGCCGAGGGCGAGCAGTTGATCACCCTGCGCAAGGGGGGCATCCGCGAAGAGAACAAGCACTTCGAGATCGCCGGCAAGCAGTTCTTCCTCTACCCCACGTTTGACCACCAGCAGGCTGGGCTCGTCCGCGAGTCGCACGTACCCGAGCTCAAGCGCGCGCTCGAGGACGGCGTCTGGAATCCGCCCGCGCCGACGGCCCGGCAGATGGAAGCCGGCGTGCCGGTGGCTCAGCCGGTCAGCGTGCGAGTGCGCGCCTGGGCCGAGGTCGTAGCGAGCTACGAGGTCACCCAGCCCGACATGCTCGAATCGCTGATTCCGTACCACGTCTGGACCCGTGAATACGCCGCCAAGCGCTTCAACTGGAAGCCCCGCCACCCGCTTCACGTGCTGCTTCTGCGCACGTACCGCATCCCTCGACCGGTGACGATCCGCGTCGCCGAGGATTACCTCGGTTGCAAGTCGTGGATCGACGTCGAACGCGAACTTCCCTTTGAGGGAACGGCCGTGGTGTCGGACGCGGAGTTCGCAGCGATTCAGGCCGATGTCGAGCAACGCCTCGGCGGCGTCGGCACCCCGGCATAGGTAACCCTTTTTGCGGATACCCTTCGCTCGTGCGGATGAGAGGCCTAACGGGGATTCTTGCCGCAGCCACTGTGGCTGCGACGATGGCGCTTGGCGCCACGCCGGCCAGCGCCGCCAATACCTGGCTGCCCTGCGTTGACGCTGAGATCCCCTACGACTGCGCCACCTACTTGATGCCGCTCGATCGCACCGGCGCGATCGCTGGTGCCACGAGTGTTCGTGCCACGCGTTTTTCTGCCACCGAGGGTCCGCGAATGGGAACGATCTTCGTAATCGCTGGCGGCCCGGGCCAGACCGCTTCGGTGATGCTGGGACTGATGCTCGATTCCTTTTCAGGAGCGAATCGCTACGACATCATCGCTGTTGACCAGCGCGGCTCCGGATCTTCCGAGCCGCTGAACTGCCCGCGCATCGAGGCCGGCACGTTTGATTGGGACCCGGGCGACCCACGCAGCGATGGCCCGTTCACGGATTGCTCGTTATCGCTGGGTCCGCAACGCGCAGCCTTCAACACGGTAGAAGCCGTCGCCGACCTCGAAACGATCCGCAACGACCTCGGCATCGCGCAGGCGACCTTCTTCGGAGTCTCGTACGGCACGAAGGTCGCCCTGGCCTACGCCCAGGCGCACCCGGCCAACACCAAGGCACTTCTGATCGACTCAGTCCTGCCGACCGACATGCCCGCTCAGTTCGACGTCGACTCGATCGCAGCGGCACGCGGCGCACTCCGCCGGATCTGCAGCGGCAACCGCTGCCGGGGCATTGGAAATTCGCCCGTATCCAATCTGTCGCGGCTTGCGTCGCGCCTTGAACGCCGCCCGATCCCGACTTTCCTGATCTTTCCCGATGGTCGCGTCAGCGAGCAGAAGATCGACGCAGTTGCCTTGAACGAGATCCTCTTTTCGGCCGACGTCAATGCGTTCGTATACAACCAGTTTCCGGGCATGCTCACCGAAGCACTCGATCGAAACGACGCGCAGCTCCAGAGGTTGTTCGCAATCATCAACGGCGCAGTCGGGTCAAATGACGAGATGGCCGGGGCAAGGCGACTGGCGGCAAAGCTCCCAAAACCCAGCAAGATCTCGTCGCCGCCCAAGCCCGGCGACCGAGTGGTCGGCCGCGCTGCCGAGGACCTCGCCGACTTCAGCACGACGATGTTCTTCGCCACAACCTGCGCCGATTTCCAGCCGCCGTGGCCGCGCAGCAGCGATGTGAGCAATCGCCAAGCAGCGATCAACGCGGCCGCGAACGCCGTCCCAGATTCTCAGTTCTATCCCTTCTCGCGTGCAACCGCGCGCAACAACTCCACCTCTTCGTACTGCCGCGGCTGGCAGCAGAGCCCGACGCCGCCCGCAATCGCCCCGGGCCCACTCCCGAACGTCCCCACTCTCGCGCTGAACGGCAGCCTCGACCTGCGCACCCCTACTTCATGGGCTGAGCGGGCGATCGCCGGCAACCCAAGTGCCCAGCTTGTCGACATTCCGAACACCGGTCACTCGGTCATCGGAACTGACCTCAGCGGGTGCGCCCTGTCGCTGGCCAAGCGATTCCTCATCTTCGGCGCAACCGACGGCAAATGCCGCGAAACGTCGCCAGCAGTGCCGGTGGCGCCGCGCCCGCCGACAAGCCTGCAGAGCGTCCGCGCTCCCGCCGGAAACTGCAGCGGATTCCGCGGCAGTGGCTGCGCTCGGGCCAAACAGACCCTCACTGCCGGATACCTCGCGATGCGCGACACGCTCGACCAGGCGCTGATCGGCGGAATGGACGCCGGCAACGGACTGCTCAGCGGTACCTGGGGCATCGAATACGACCTGGGTGGAGACTTCTCATTGATCCCGCTAGGCCTGAGCATGGAGGGTGTGAGCAATGTGCCCGGTGTCTACACCTCGGGCAGGCTTGGCCTCGAGAACGCCCCGCGAGTCAGCAACAACCTACGAATGGGCGGCTGGCGAGTGCGGGTCGCCGGGCAGATCAACTACGACCGCGCGAATGACTCACTCACTTTGACGGCACGTCGTGGTCGCGCCCGCGTCTCCGTTCGAATCCGCGCGCGCGCAAGCCGCGTCACGACCGGTGCCGTCACTGCGCGTCAATTGAAGCTGCGTCGCAACTACGCGCTGGCGGCGAACCCGCCAGCAAGTGCGTTCACCCGGTAGTCGGCTACCAGAAGAGCGTCGACTCGAGAGAGCCGTCCCCCTCTAGTTCTTCGATCGTCTTCGTATAGACGCCCGAGGAGAGGTATTTCCAGCCGTCGTCGGCGATCACGAAGACGACGTCGCCCTCATCAAACGCTTCTGCGGCCTTGACGGCGACTGAGCAGATTGCTCCGCTTGATACTCCGGCAAAGATGCCCTCTTCTTCGAGCAGCTTCTTCGTCCAGACAACTGCGTCGCGGTTGTTGACGATGATCTTTCGGTCGATCAGGCTGAGGTCGATGATCGGCGGGATGAAGCCGTCGGCCAGCGACCGGAGCCCCTGCACGAGCTCGCCCTGGAGCGGCTCGGAGGCGACGATCTGCGTGCCGGTGCCCTGGTCTTTGAAATACCGGGCGTGGCCCATCAGCGTGCCGCCGGTACCGAGGCCCGCAACGAACGCGGCGATGTTGCCGAGCTCCTCGTGAATCTCGGGTGCGGTGCCGTTGTAGTGGGCGAGCGGGTTTGCCTCGTTGCCGTACTGGTACGGCATGTAGTAATCCGGGTTTTTCTCGGAAATGTCGAGTGCCATCTCGACGGCACCGTTCGACCCCTTGGCGCCCTCGCTGTAGATGATCTCGGCGCCGTACATCTTCAGGAGCTGGGTGCGCTCCTCGGTGACATTGTCGGGCATCACGACCTTGAGCTTGTAGCCCTTGCGACTGGCGATCATCGCCATCGCGATACCGGTGTTGCCGGAGGTCGGCTCAAACAATGTGGCTCCGGGCGCGATCGCGCCCTTGGCCTCGGCATCCTCGATCAAAGACTTGGCGACGCGGTCCTTGACGGAACCGGTCGGGTTGTGCGACTCGAGCTTTGCCCAGAGGCGCACACCGGGCTTGGGCGAGAGCCGCTTCAGTTCGACCAGCGGCGTGTGACCGATCGATTCGACGATGTCGGCGTACTTGCCGCCGCCCACACGATTCTTTTCCCCGATGACGTCCATTACTTCAAAAACTATAGTCTCCGATCTCCTAATCGGTGTTTACAACTTTCATCATGAAATTCACCCAATCCCAGATCGACGAAATGGTCGCCCACGCCCGCGACGACGTGCCCAATGAGTGCTGCGGCGTGGTCAGCTCCAAAGACGGTGTCGCGGAGCAGGTCCATCGCGCAGTAAACGCAGCTGCCAGCCCGCTGCGTTACGAAATCGACTCGGCGGACTTCCTGCGCATCTACAACCTGATCGACGACGCGGATCAGGAGGTCGGCGCGATCTACCACTCGCACACCCGCAGCGCGGCCTATCCGTCACAGACCGACATCAACCTCGCACTCTGGCCCGACGCCCTTTACATCATCGTTTCGCTCGCCGCCGACGAGGCCGATGTGAAGGCCTTCGCGATTGTCGACCGGAAGGTCGCTGAAGTCACACTCGAAATCACCGCTTAGTCACATGGAAGAACCGGGGTGCATCTCTTGCCTCACGGCGGTAGAGTGAAGCTGCGATGCCGTTTTTCGAGGACAACACGTGTCCCTTCTGCGGCGCGCGCTTCCAACCCGGCGCTTCCGCATGCCCGGCATGCGACTTGCCTTTGCTCGGGGAAGATGGCTCGCGTCCGCCAGAACGAGAAAGCACGCCCTTTGACGGCGCGTCGCTATTTGACGGCGCCTTTCCCGACGAAGACTTTCTGCCCGAGCGCAGGTTCGATCCTCCGCTTGCCACCGAGGCGCCAACCCGCGAAGGCGGAGACTCAATGCGCTGCGTCGTCGTTGCGATGAACCGCTCCGAGGCCGACATGCTCGAGGACATGCTTCGCGCCGAGGGCGTGCCCTGCATGGTTCGCTCGATCGGCACCGAGATCTACTCGATGACGAAGAATCGCTGCGAAGTGCTCGTTCCCGAGTACGCACTGCCGACCGCGCGTGAACTGTTGCGCATCAAGACACCTGAACCTCAGGAGCCGGCGACTCCCCCGGTTGCGCTCGCCCTGTTGATCTTCGCCGGCATCGTCGCGACGATTCTCTCCGTGGCCTTCGCGCTTACTTACCTCTAGAGCGACCCACCAGCCATTGCCGGCAGGATCATCACCGTGTCTGCGTCCTCTACGGACGTGTCCAGCCCTTCAAGAACGCGAACATCCTCGTTGTTCAGGTAGACGTTGACGTAGCGATTGAGATCCCCATCGGGACCAAAGATCTGGCCCGAGGTGTCCGGGTAGCTCTCGATCATGCTGCGCAGGACGTCACCGACGTTTCTGCCGGCTGCACTGACTTCTTTTTCGCCGTCGGTCGCTGAGCGCAGAACGGGCGGAATCTTCACGGTGGCCATAGAGGCGGGGATGCTACCGAATCGTCCGGTAACACTCAGCCCGTTACTACTCCGCCGCAAAAGGCTTCGTAGTCGGGGAAGACGCCAAGTTCTTCGTCGCTGATCTCGTCCGGCTCGCGAGAGCAGATCGGGCATTCCGGATCGCGGCGGATCTTGAGGTTGGTGAACTCCTCCGCGAGTGCGTCGTAGAGCATAAGGCGGCCGACCAGTGGCTCGCCGATTCCGAGGATCAGCTTGAGGACTTCAGTTGCCTGGAGCAGACCCATGGTGCCCGGAAGGACCCCGAGGACGCCGTTCTCGCCGCAGCTGGGCGCGAGCTCTGCTGGCGGCGGAACCGGGTAGAGGCAGCGGTAGCAAGGGCCCTCGTAGGGCTTGAACACTGTGAGTTGGCCGTCGAAGGCCAGGATCGAAGCGCTGACGACCGGGATGCGCAGGCGCACAGTGGCGTCATTGAGCAGATACCTGGTCGGGAAGTTGTCAACGCCGTCGACGATGATGTCGTAGCCCTCGATGATGTCCAGGATGTTGTCGGCGTTGATGCGCGTGTTGTAGGTCACGACGTTCACATCGGGGTTGAGCTTCTCGATCGTCTTCTTTGCAGATTCGACCTTCGGCTCGCCGATCGTTTCGGTCGAGTGGATGACCTGGCGCTGGAGGTTTGATGCGTCGACGACGTCGTCGTCGACAATGCCGAGTTGGCCCACGCCGGCCGCAGCCAGATAGAGCGCGACCGGGGCGCCCAGTCCACCTGCGCCAAGCAGCAGGACCTTGCTCTGGAGAAGGTTCTGCTGACCCTCGGGGCCGACTTCCGGCAGCAGCATGTGGCGCGAGTAGCGGATGCGCTGCGCATCGGAGTACTGGAAGGGGATCTCGATCGGGAAATTGCGCTGTTTCCACAGCGTGATTCCGCCGTTCATCGACTCGACGTTCGTGTAGCCGAGTTCTTCGATCAAAGTCTTCGCAGCGATCGCGCTGCGGTTGCCGGACTGGCAGTAGAGGATCACTCGCTGGCTGAGATCCGGGGCGGCGCGACCGATGCGCTGCTCGAGGTATCCACGCGGAACGTGCTTGGCGCCAGCGATGTGGGATTCGTCCCACTCCTGCTGCTCGCGCACGTCTACGACGACGGCCGAAGGCTCGTCGCTCGCAAGGATGTCGTGGACCTCCGTCGGGTCAACCTCGGGGATCTGTTCCTTGATCTTGCTGAGAAAGTCTTGGTAATTGTTAGCCATACTTCAGAAAGTATAGCGACCTTTCTCAGCGCCTCCGTGCGGCCCAGATCAAAGAAAAAACGCCGACATTTCTGCCGGCGCATTCTCTGACATTGGACAGAGCTCATTGGGGGGGAGTTCTGTGGCGAACGTCTAGAAGCTTGTGCGGTTCGGCCGAGGCCTTACTGCCATGTCCCCTTCGTGTCCACCGGGCGCGATTTGCGAGATGCTCCTCGCGCCTGCAAATTGATTATCGGAATCGATTCGAACGGCCGATATAGGGTCCGCACCCCATTTCTGGGGTATGCCGTCCCCGCCCTCTTGACAAGCAGCTCCGTGGAAGCACTCACGAATACCGAAACAGCCGAAGCCGCGATCCCCGCTACCGAACCCGCTCCGACCGCCGTAGAAGAGCCCAGTGCAAGCGTCGGGAGACGTCGGCCGAACCGCTCGACGCTGCTCACGCAGGCGATCGCGACGAACGCACTCGCTGTCTTCGGGTTGATCTTTTTCGCCGTGCTCGTCCTGAACGTCAACGCCGGTGGAGGTCAGCGCCGCACGGAGTTGATCCTGTTGATGCTCGCAATCGCACTGGTGTTGTCGCTGAACATCGTGATTCTCCGCCGTCAGTTCGCGCCGCTGGAGAAGCTCGTCTCGACGATGGAGGAGATCGACCTCAGCCAGCCGGGCTCTCGCGCCGAGATGCCGCGCTCTGCGACCGAGGACATCGCTGAGCTTGTCGACTCCTTCAACGCGATGATCGAACGCCTCGAGGATGAGCGCATGGGCAAGGTCCAGGCCACCGTCGAAGCTCAGGAGAGCGAACGTGCGCGCGTCGCCCGAGACCTTCACGACGAGGCCAACCAGGCGTTGACGGCCGTGATCCTTCGCCTCCAGGCGGCCGAAGATGACGCGCCACCCGAGCTCGCCGAACAGATAAGGGACGCCAAGCAGCTCGCGAGCCAGGCGATGGAAGAATTGCTCCAGGTCGTCCGCCGCCTTCGCCCGACGACGCTTGACCTTGGACTACGCAACGCCGTCTCTTCGCAGGTCGAGGAGTTCGGCAACCGCACCGGAATCGAAGCTGAGTTCGCTTTCGACGGCGACCCGCGAAAGCGACTGACCGATGACCGTGAGCTGGCCGTTTATCGGGTTGTGCAGGAAGCGCTGTCGAATGTCGTCCAACATGCCGATGCAACGCGTGTGGGGGTGGCTCTGACCATCGCCGACACAATCGTCCTCACTGTGCAGGACAATGGGAAGGGCTTCAACCCCTCTCTACCGACCGGCCGCTTCGGCGTGACGGGAATGCGCGAAAGGGCGATGTTGGTCGACGGACTGCTCGAGATCGAATCGAGTCCGGGAGCCGGCACCACACTTCGAATGGAGATGCCATGAAAGTTTTGATCGCCGACGACCACGGAATTGTCCGCTCAGGAATCACGCTTCTGCTTGAACGCCAGGCAGACATCGACGTGATCGGCGAGGCCAGCGATGGTCAGGAGGCGCTCAAACTGATCGTCGATCGACGTCCAGACGTGGCGATCCTCGACAACTCGATGCCGAAGCTGACCGGCCTTCAGGTCTGTCGCGAGGTCAAGCAACAGGCTCCGGAAGTGAATGTCTTGATCCTGTCGATGCACGACGATGAGCGCTACCTCTACGAGGCGCTGCGGGTCGGCGCCGGCGGGTATGTCCTGAAGCGCGCCGCCGATCAGGACCTCGTCCGTGCGGTCCGTGCCGTGAACGACGGAGAGCCCTTTCTGACCGACGACGCCCAGCGCTCGCTGGTCAAGGCCTGGATGGAAAGTGGCGAGGAGCCGCCCCGCGACAAGCTCACCGACCGCGAGTTGGAAGTCGTGAAGCTGATCGCCGAGGCCCACACGAACAAGCAGATCGCTGGGATCCTGGGACTTTCAGAGAAGACCGTGGAATCACACCGCTCGAACATCTTGAACAAGCTGGGCATGAGCGACCGTGTTGAGTTGGTTCGGTATGCCGTTCGTCGTGGGTTGATCGAAGCCTGAGCTGGTGACTGACGTCTTGGGCTCGTTGCTGCGGGCTTTTGGCGGTGGAACTGGGGCCGCTTCGCGGCCGGCATTGAGGAAAAGTGTGCGGCGGCTTGGCGAACTCGTGCGTCCGCATACCCAAGGGGTAGATCTTCCAAGGTCGATCCCCGCGGGGTCGACTGTGGATTAATTCCCGGATACCTAAGCCAACAGCCATTTCAGCGTTTGGCCATCCGCCGTCCTTTTCATCGCCGCCCGCCGCGAAGCGGCGCCTGTTCCACCAGCATGGGCACCGGACGCCGAGCCCGAGACGCCAGTCAACAGCCTGCCCAGCCGGTAAGTCATACCGTGGCGCTAGGATTTAGCCACGATGATGTTTTCTACCCGTGCCGAGTACGGCGTCCGCGTAATGGTCACGCTCGCAAATGAACAGGTCAAGGCTGGCGCCCACGCCACTCCTTCGTCGCTGGCGCAGATCGCCGACGACAACGGTCTCCCCTTTGCCTACCTCGAGCACCTCGCAGCCCGCCTGAAGAAGGCTGGTCTGGTCGAGAGTCGTCGCGGACCGCGTGGCGGCTACCTGTTGGCCCAGAATGCAGAAGACATCACGATGGCGCAGATCGTCGAAGCGCTCGAAGGTCAGATCGCACCGATTGAGTGCATCAGTCAGGCCGGCGAGGGCGTCTCTTGCTCGCGCGAGGACGAAGTCAACGAGATCTGTCCGACCAAGATTCTTTGGACCCGAGTGCAGGGCGCAATCGTCCGCTCACTCACAGAAATGACCCTGGCGGACCTCACGGCCGCCAACCTCCGCGCCAACGATCGCCTCACTGAGGCGTTCGGCTCGGAACCGGTCGCAGTCGCATAACGCGACCGGCCCAGTTCTTACTTACCCCCGTCAAAGCAGTAATCCCAGGAGTTTCAAGCAAATGGCAGACCTCGAGATCATCAACCTTCACGTCAGCGTCGACGACAAGGAAATCCTCCATGGCGTCAGCCTCGAAGTGAACAAGGGCGAGACCCACGCGCTGATGGGCCCCAACGGCAGCGGCAAGTCAACGCTCGCCAACGTCCTGATGGGCAACGACACCTACGAGGTCACCGAGGGCAAGATCATCTTCAACGGCGAGGACATCACCGAAGAAGACCCCGAGAAGCGCTCGCAGGCCGGGCTCTTCCTCGCCTTCCAGTACCCGGCAGTGATTCCGGGCGTCTCGGTCGCCAACTTCCTGCGCCTTGCGGTCAATGCCCACCGCGACGAGCCGATCGCCGTCAAGGAGTTCCGCGACCGCCTAAAGGTGAACATGGACCTCCTGAAGGTTCCGCGCGAGTTCACCAGCCGTTACCTGAACGACGGATTCTCCGGCGGCGAGAAGAAGCGCGCCGAGATCCTTCAGATGGCGATGCTCGAGCCCGACATCGCCGTGCTCGATGAGACCGACTCGGGCCTCGACATCGACGCCCTGCGCATCGTCTCCGAGGGCGTCGTCGCGCTGCGTGAACGTGGTATGGGCTCGCTCATCATCACTCACTACCAGCGCATCCTCGACTACATCAAGCCCGAATTTGTGCACATTCTGCTTGACGGCAAGATCGTCGAAGAGGGCGGACCGGAACTCGTCGCCAAACTCGAAGAGCACGGCTACGACTGGGTTCGTGAAGAGGTTGCGGCCAATGCCAACTAGCACTCTCGAAGCAGATCGCCAAGCTTCACTCCAGGCCTATGAATCGGCCGAGGTGCCCGAGTGGCGCCGCAGCGGTTTCTGGACCACCAGCCTCAAAGAGCTCGATCTCGATGCGCTTCAGACCCGTCACTACGAGCCTGTTTCGAGCCGCGAACAGCTGCCGCAGATCGTCCAGGACGTCATCGCCGGCGAGGAATACGCCGGGCTGATCATCCAGCACGGCGCTTCGGTGATCTACTCCGAAGTGGCCGAGGACAACGCCGAAGGCGTGATCGCTTCCTCGCTTGAGGACGCGTGGGTCGATCACGAGGAGCTCGTGGGCAAGTTCTACGGCACGAAGGTGGGCGACCAGGACGGCAAGTTCGCCGCTGGCAACGCCGCCCTCTGGTCCGGCGGCGCGTTCTTCTACATCCCGAAGAACACCCAGGTCGACAAGCCCTTCCAGGTCATCAACGTGATCGACGAGCCCGGCACCGTTCAGTACGGCCGCCTGCTCGCAATCGTTGACGTGAGCGGCAACGCACGCATCCGCGAGTACAACCTCGCCCCCGACTTCGAGGGCCAGGCGCTCCACGCCGGCGTCTCTGAAGTCTTCGCGCAGGACAACGCCTGGGCCAAGGTCAAGACCTTCCAGGACTGGGGCGCAGGCCACGTCTTCGACGTCAGCACCAAGCGCGTCAACATCGCCCGCGACGCCCACGCCCGCTGGTTCCCTATCCACCTCGGTGGCCACCTGACCAAGCAGACGCTCGACATCATCACCGCCGAGCCCGGTTCGGACATGCGCCACAACGGCGTCTACTTCACGCAGGGCGACGAGCACCTCGACCTCTTCACGACCGACCGGCACGAGAGCCGCGACACGACCGGTGACACGGTCTGGAAGGGCGCCTCAACGGGCAGCTCACGCGCGAGCTACGAGGGCCTGATCGAGATCATCGAGAAGGCGACCAACAGCCACACCTACCTGCAGACGCACTCGCTGATGCTGAGCAAGGACGCCAAGGTTGACGCGATCCCATCGCTGATCGTCAAGGTTGACGACGTCTCGGCTTCGCACGGCGGAACGGTTGGCGAGGTCGATGAGAACCTCGTCTTCTACATGCGCACACGTGGCATTGGCCGCGAGGACGCGATTCGCATCCTTGTCGAGGGCTTCTTCGAGCCGGTCGTGAACCTCTTCGAGGACGAGCATCTTGAGGCGCTCGTTCGCGAGCGCATCGCCGGCAAGCTCGCCGAAGCGCGCGAAGACATCATCGCCTACGCCGCAAGCAAGTAGATGAGCGCGGTGGCCACGGGCACCGCCGCTCGCACCCGCGAGCAGTTCCCTGTCCTGGCGCAGATGATCGGCGACAAGCCGCTCGTCTACCTCGACAGCGCCGCGACCGGCCAGAAGCCCCTGCGCGTGATCGAAGCGATCGATCACTACTACCGCGAGGACAACGCCCCAATCCACCGCAGCACTTACGCGTTGGCCGAGCGTTCGACCAATGCATTCGAAGGCGCACGCGAACGCGTGGCCGCCTATATGAACGCCACGGTCGAGACGACGATCTTCACGCGAAACGCAACCGAGGCGATCAATCTCGTCTCAAATGCCTGGGGCCGCAAGAACGTCGGTCCTGGCGACAAGATCCTGCTGACGCTTTTTGAGCACCACAGCAACATCGTGCCCTGGCAGATCCTTTGCCAGGAGACCGGCGCAGAGCTCGACTACGTCGAGATCACCGAGGAAGGTCTGCTCGACGAGGCAGACCTCGACGCAAAGCTCGCCTCCGGCAACGTGAAGCTGCTCGCAGTCGCGCATGTTTCGAACGTGCTTGGAACGATCACCGACCCCGTGATGCTCGCCGAGAAGGCTCACGCCGCGGGCGCGAAGCTCTTGATCGACGGCTCGCAGGCAGTGCCGCAGCTGCCGGTTGACTTCGCAGCAACCGGCGCGGACTTCTATGTGTGGACCGGCCACAAGGCCTACGGCCCGACGGGCATCGGCGTCCTGCATGGCGACCGCGAGACGCTCGAAGAGATGGGTCCGTGGCTCGGCGGTGGCGACATGATCAAGGTCGTCAGCTTCGACTCATCGACCTGGAACGACCTGCCCTGGAAGTTCGAGGCCGGCACCAGCGCGATGGCCGAGGCCGTTGGCCTTGGCGCCGCGATCGACTTCATCGAGGACATCGGGATCGAGAACATTCGCGCGCATGAGCTGGCGCTCACCGAGTACGCGCTGCCGCGGATCTCCGAGATCCCGGGCATCAAAGTGGTCGGCCCGCCCGCGGCCAAGCGCGGTGGCGTGATCAGCTTCACGCTCGACGGCATGCACCCGCACGACATCGGCGAGCTGCTCGGTCGCGAGGGCGTTTGCGTTCGCACTGGCCACCACTGCGCCCAGCCGCTGATGCGCAAGCTTGGCGTTCCGGCAACTGCGCGCGCGTCGTTTGCCTGCTTCAACACCACCGAAGACATCGACGCGCTGGTCGCGGCGCTGGTCAAGGCAAAGGACGTGTTCGGCATATGAGTGACGAGCTCTACCGCGACTACATCCTCGAGCACTACAAGTCGCCCCACCACTTCGGCACGCTTGAGAAACACGACCTTCAGGCGCACGACGTCAATCCGCTCTGCGGCGACGAGCTGCAGGTCCAGTTGGCGGTGGACGAGAACGGCGTGATCACCGACATCGCATTTGAAGGAACCGGCTGCGCCATCAGCCAGGCGAGCGCTTCGATCGCGTCGGACGAATACATCGGGATGAATGTCAGTGAGGTCACCAAGCTGAACCACGAGTGGATTCAGGATCTGCTGGGGATTGAGATCTCCCCAACGCGCAAGAAATGCGCGCAGCTGAACCTGAAAGTCATGCGCGGCGCCGTCACAGGCGACGCAACTTGGCCAGACGAATAGGTTTATTTCTGGGGCGCGGCCCCTGCAGCAGGTAAGCTGCGACTGGGCCGGTACCAAACGGTTCCCAAATATGTCAGCAGCAGAACTGAAATCAGATGTGATCGTCGTCGGGGCGGGTCTTGCGGGACTCACCGCCGCGTGCGAACTCGCCGATGCCGGCAAGTGCGTGCTGGTCATCGACCAGGAGCCCGAGGCATCACTTGGCGGTCAGGCCTACTGGTCGCTCGGAGGACTGATGTTCGTTGACTCCCCCGAGCAGCGCCGCGCCCGGGTGAAGGACTCGTTCGACCTTGCCTGGCAGGACTGGATCGGTACCGCCGCCTTCGATCGTCCCGAAGACGAGTGGCCGAAGAAGTGGGCCGAGGCCTACGTCAACTTTGCCGCCGGGGAGAAGCGTGCATGGCTTTCCGAGATGGGCATGAAGTGGATGCCGAGCCCGGGCTGGCCCGAGCGCGGCGGAAGCCTCGCCGGCGGTCATGGAAACTCGGTGCCGCGATTCCACATCACCTGGGGCACTGGACCTGGCGTGCTTGAGCCGTTCCTGGAGCGCATCGAAGCTGCGCGCCTGGCCGGCACCATTGACTTCGCCTTCCGTCACCGGGTTGACGAGTTGGACCTCACCGACGGCGCAGTCACCGGCGTCTCTGGCGCAGTGCTTGAGCCGAGCTCCGTCGGACGCGGCGAGGACAGCTCGCGCGTAGAGGTCGACACCTTCTCCGCTGAAGCAGAGGCCGTGCTCGTCACCTCGGGTGGCATCGGCGGCAACTTTGACCTTGTGCGGGAGAACTGGCCAGAGCGCCTGGGACCCGTGCCGGAACACTTGATTCGCGGAGTCCCCGTAAGCACCGACGGCCGCATGCTTGGCATCTCTGAGCGCGCCGGCGCAAACCTGATCGGCAGCGATCGGATGTGGCACTACACGGAAGGCATCCGCAACTGGTCGCCGATCTGGTCTGACCATGCGATTCGCATTCTTCCCGGACCATCACCGCTTTGGTTTGACGCGACAGGCGAGCGCATGCCCCTCCCCTGCCTCCCCGGCTTCGACACGATCGGGACGATGACGCAGATTGGGAAGAGCGGATTTGACTACAGCTGGTTCGTCCTGAACGAGCGGATCATCGCGAAGGAGTTTGCTTTGAGCGGCTCCGAGCAGAACCCCGACGTGACCGGCAAAAACGTCCGGGCCACGATCCACCAGCGCGTGATGCCAAACGTGCCCGACCCAGTGCGCGCCTTCATGGACCACGGCCCAGACTTCGTAGTGCGGAAGGACCTGCGCTCGCTGGTTGAAGGAATGAACGCGATCGGCCATGGCGGAGCAGAGATTGACTTCTCGCGACTCGAACAACAGATCATCGAAAGAGATCGTGAAGTTTCGAACCCGTTCAGCAAAGACATGCAGGTCATGGCGATCAACGGCGCGCGCAAGTACTTTGCCGACCGCGTCACGCGCGTGGCGAAGCCGCACGAGATTCTCGATTCCAAGGCCGGCCCGCTGATCGCCGTGAAGCTCAACCTCCTGACCCGCAAGACGCTCGGCGGAATCCAGACCGACCTAGAAGGTCGCGCGCTGCGCGCCGACGGCACACCGCTGCCGGGTCTTTACGCCGCTGGCGAGGTCTCGGGCTTCGGTGGCGGCGGAATGCACGGGTACCGCGCGCTCGAGGGCACGTTCCTTGGCGGGTGCCTGTTCAGTGGTCGTACTGCTGGTCGCGCCGCAGCTGCAGCGCTGGGTACGCGCTCGGCCGCTCCACCGGCAGCAGCGGTCAGCCCCTAGCCCCGTCTGGAGCGGGATCTCTTCCCTAGCGGATCGAGTGTGGAAGGTTTAGCCCCAGTTCATCGGATCGTCTAGTCGGAGGGTTGCGTCGAGGCGGCGGCGTTCCAGGAGCTTGGCCATGTAGCGCTGGTAGGCGTCGAGGCCACCGAAGACTTCCAGGGTCTTGGCTGCCTCCAGCCAACTCGGCGGATCCTCATCGGCGATGAAGAGTCGATGCGTCGAGAACTTCCAATCCAGCCCGGCCCCCTTGTGGTTGTCATGCACGTATGCGACGCACCACATGAATGACTTGCGTCCTTCGATTCGGCGCGAGCGAAAGCGCCCCTCGAAGAGTGGGCCACTTGTCCCGTACCTGCGGTGGTAATAGAGCGTGTAGGCCCCCAGCACCCGGCGCATCAGACTGTCGATTCCGCCAGCAACTTTCTGCCACAGGACCAGGTGAAAATGATTCGAGAGCACGACCCGAGCGCACAATCTGACTTCATTGCGCAGGCAGCGATAGGGACGACCTCGCTGATCAAAGTGCGGGACCGCAGAGAGATGGCGGTTCATCATCTGCTCAAAGACCCTGCGATCTTCGTCGTCGCGGAACAGCCAGATCCGGTCTCGGGAGTGACTCCAAACGTGATATCCGCCCGGCTCGCGCCGGTCCTGACTGAAGAGATACGGCATGCCCTCCATCGAACCGATGCGCGCGTAACGGTTCAAGACCCAAACGCGCCGAGGACTCACCAACTCTGCACCAATTCTCCGAAATCAAGCCGAAATCACTCCGCGCTCGATCCTCGCGGGACCGAGTGTGGAACTCCGAGCCCCTCGGGGGGCGGTTCGCCTAGCCTCCACTCCATGGCTGAAGAAGAGTTCACCCACGAACTGCGCGTGCGCTACTCCGAGTGCGACGCCCAGGGCATCGTCTTCAACGCGCGCTGGTTCGAGTACTTCGACGTTGCGATGACCGAGTTCTGGCGCGAAGTGATCGGCGGCTACTCGCACCTTCCCGATTCACTTGGGGTCGAGACCGTGGTTGCGGAAACGGGCGCCAGGTTCCGCGGAGCGGGTCGTTTTGACGACCTCCTGAGCTTCTCGATTCACGTCCGGCGGATCGGCACCACGTCGATGCGGATCGAAATCGACTGTCATCGCGAAGAGGCGCTGCTCTGCGAAGGCTTCATCGAATACGTATTCGTGGACCCGCGTGAACTGATCCCGGTTGAGATCCCGCAGCGGCTGCTTGCGCTGCTTCCGGAAGTCAGCCAATAACGCTGGCGATAGAGCCAGGTGCCGGCGCCACTTTGACGCGGTCGCCGACCTCGCAGAGTTCGACCGACGGTCGCTGAGCCACCAGCGTTCCGCCGTCTGCGGCTCGCACGCGATACATGATGTCGTGGCCGTAGAACTCGCGCTCGACGACTTCGTACCCGCCCGCCGAATCGGCCGTCACTTCAAGCTGCTCGGGTCGGATCGCGATCGTGTGCTCTCCGTCGTCGACCTTGTGCGCCAACGCGATCAGGCCAAGCTCAGTGTGGACGCTGTCGGATTCGACATGGCCGTTCAACACGTTGACGTCGCCGACAAACTCGGCGACCCAGCGCTCGACCGGTCGCCAGTAGATCTCCTGCGGCCCACCGGTCTGCACGATCTTGCCGTCGCGCATCACTGCCACGCGATCCGCCATCGAAAGCGCTTCTTCCTGATCGTGGGTCACGAGGATCGCGGTTGCGCCGACTTCTCGCAGAATCGCATGAACGTCGCGACGCAGTCCTGCCCTCAGTGACGCGTCAAGGCTCGAGAAGGGCTCGTCAAGGAGGACCACGTCTGGCTCTGGTGCCAGCGCGCGAGCGAGCGCAACGCGCTGCCGCTCACCGCCGGAGAGTTCATGCGCGTAGGCGTCTTCGCGGTGGGAAAGTCCGACAAGTTCGAGCGCTCGTCGCGCGACGGCTTTGCGCTCGGCGCGTGCCGACCCATGAAGACCGAACTCGACGTTCCTCAAAACAGACAGATGCGGGAACAATGCGTAGTCCTGAACGACCATCCCGATCTGACGCTTCTCCGGCGGCACTGGCGAACGGTTAGCACCGCTCAGTACGCGACCGCCGACAGAGACCTCGCCCGAGTCGGGAAGTTCGAAGCCCATCAGCAGTCGCAACAGAGTCGATTTGCCGCAGCCGGATGGCCCCAGCACCGCGAACAGCTCGCCGCGCTGAACAGAAATCGAGGCGCCATCGAGCGCGACGATCTCGCCGAAGCGCTTGGTGACGGAGTTGATTTCTATGGCGAATTCCAACATTGCAGGTAAGACTTTATTAGGCTTGCCTAAATGAGTTGGCAAATACTTGGTATTCACCTGCCCCACGAAAGGCCGATCTTGAAACACCTCCACCCAGCACGAACGGTGCTCGCACTTCTGACCCTGGCGCTCGCGCTCGCAGCCACAGGCTGCGGTGACAAGTCGACCGCAAACAATGCCGAAGCGACAGACTCGCTCGTCATCTACTCCGGCCGCGAGGCCGAACTCGTGAAAGACGTCTACGCAAAGTTCGAAAAGCAATCCGGCGTCAAACTCGAAATCCGCTACGCCCAGACCCCCGAGCTCGCCGCGACCTTGATCGAAGAGGGCAAGAACACACGCGCCGACGTCTTCTACGCGCAAGATGCCAGCGCAGTCGGTTCGGTGGCCAAGAAGGGACTGCTCGCGCCGATCACCGCCAAGTCGTTCGCTGATGTCCCGGAACGATTCCGCAATGCGGACGGGGTGTGGACCGGCATCACCGGCCGCGTCCGTACCCAGATCTACAACACGGACAAACTAAAGGCCGACGAACTGCCCGCGTCCGTGCTTGAGCTGACCAAGCCCACGTGGAAGGGGCGCGTCGCGATCGCCCCGGGCAATTCGTCGTTTCAGGGTTTCGTCACGGCGATGCGCGAAACGATCGGAGACGACAAGACCAAAGCGTGGCTTGAAGGCATGAAGGCCAACGACGTCAAGACCTACGAGACCAACGGCGACATTGCCGCGGCGGTCGCAGACGGCGAGGTCGACTCTGGCCTCGTGAACCACTATTACCTCTACGAGCTGCTCGCCGAAAACCCGGACGCGCCCGCGGCCAACCACTTCTTCAAGAAGGGCGACCCCGGCACTTTCGTGAACGCCTCGGCCGCCGGAGTACTCAAGGCTGGCAAGAACCAGGCAAACGCGCAGAAGTTCATCGAGTTCATGCTCAGCGAGGGCCAGACCTACTTCGCAACCGAAGCTGCCGAGAAGGAGTACCCGGTCGTCGCCAGCTACCGGGCCAAGCTCCCCAAGTCGCTGCCGTCGCTCGATGAGGTCAAAGGTCCTGACGTCTCACTCGACACGCTCGGCGACGGATTGCCGAGTACGGTTCGGATGATTGAGTCCATCGGCTTCCCAGGAACCTGATCCGCGCCTGACCAGTTCAGCGCGGCAGCCCCGCCGGAATCTCATATTCATTCCGGCGGGGTTCGCGGCGCTGCTGACGCTCATCCCGATCCTCTATGTGGTGGTCCGGTCGATTGATGCTGACCATTACGCATGGGAACGACTTTTCTCCGATCGCACGCTTGAGCTGCTCGTCAACAGCCTGGGCCTGGCCGGCGCCGTTGCGATCGCGGCGATTGCGATCTCGTTGCCATACGCATGGCTCGTCACCTCGACCAACATGCCGGGGCGGCGGTTCTTTGAGATAACTGGTCCGCTTCCGCTGGTGGTGCCGAGCTATGTCGGCGCAGCGATCATGCTCGATGCATTCGGACCGCGCGGGTTGCTGCAGCAGCTCCTCGAATCGCCACTCGGCGTCGAGCGCGTGCCATCGATCTACGGCTTCTTCGGGGCATTCGTGACGCTGACGCTTTTCACCTATCCCTACGTCCTGCTGCTCGCCGTCGCGGCGTTCAAGCGTGTGGACCCGGCGATGGAGGAAACGGCTCGTGGCCTCGGCCTGAGCCCCGTGCGTGCGTTCGTGCGCGCGACTCTTCCCCAGCTCAGGCCTGCCCTGGTTGCGGGCGGACTGCTCTGCGCCTTGTATGCGATCTCAGACTTCGGAGTTGTCTCACTGATGCGCTTTGACACCTTCACTCGGGCGATCTACAACCTCTACCGTTCGTTCTACGATCCGGGCGGAGCAGCACTTCTTGCGTCCCTGGTGATTGTTCTGACCGGCACGATTCTGGCCTTCGAATACCGCCTGCGCCTCGACCCACAAAAGTTGGCCGTCCGTTCGGCTCGCTCCGCAGAGCGCACGCTGGCAACGATCGGACGCTGGCGATATGCAGGCCTCGCCTTCTGCCTGACCGTCTTCCTGCTCTCGATCGCGATGCCGCTGTTCGTGCTCGGTTACTGGATCGCGACCGGTCCTCAGGCTCAGTGGTTCGACGCCGAAACCCTCAATGCGATCACGGGCTCGGTCAGTGCGTCAGGCTGGG
Source organism: Solirubrobacterales bacterium (assembly GCA_016185345.1). Lineage (GTDB taxonomy): Bacteria > Actinomycetota > Thermoleophilia > Solirubrobacterales > JACPNS01 > JACPNS01. The sequence goes on from JACPNS010000011.1 coordinate 58,084, forward strand.
CCGCCTTCGCCGCCACCGCGCTTGCGATACCCGTAGCGATCGTGTCGCTCAAGCATCCGGGCCGCGCTGCCCGGGCGATCGAGATCATCACCACCTCGGGCTTTGCGCTGCCGGGCGTTGTTGTCGCCCTCGGCCTCGTGTTCTTCGCAACGCGTTTTGCGGGAGTGCTCTACCAGTCGCTGGCGCTGCTGGTGATCGCCTACGTGATCCGCTTCATCCCCCAGGCGATCGAGGGCGCGCGGGCTGGGCTCGAGCGCGCCGATCCGGGCCTCGACGAAGCAGCGCGCGGACTTGGTGCAAATCGAATGCGCGTCTTTCGGACGATCACCCTGCCGCTCGCAGCCCCCGGTGTGGCCGCAGGAGCGATGCTCGTCTTCCTGACCGCGATGAAGGAGCTCCCCGCGACGCTGATCCTGAAACCGACTGGCTTCGAGACACTCGCGACGCGAATATGGGAGGCGGCGAGCACGGCTTCCTACTCCCAAGCGGCGGTGCCAGCGCTGATCCTGATCGCAATTTCAGCTGTGGCGTTGGCCGCCGGCTCCTCGAAGCGCGTTGACTCCGGGCGACCCCGTCCGCGCGACTGAACTACTAGTTCCGAAGACTCAACTACAATTCCTACCACCGAGGACGGGTATAGACCGTCCCGGGCTCGATCCCCGTCGAAAACACTTACTTACCGAGGACCCCGCTTATGGCGACCATCGACAAGACCCGCATCCCGAACAACCCGATCAAAGAAAAGTCGGACGGCTCACTTGTGGCCAAGAACGGGATCTCCCGCGAGGTCGTCGTCGAGATGTCGAAGATCAAGAACGAGCCGCAGTTCATGTTGGACATGCGCTTGAAGAGCCTTGACATCTTCCACCGCAAGCCCGTCCCAACCTGGGGAGTCGACCTCTCTGGCCTCGACCTTGACGAGCTCGTCCTTTACAGCCCGCCCGGCACAGGCAAGTTCGACAGCTGGGACGACGTCCCCGACGAGCAGAAGGACACCTTCGAGAAGCTCGGCATCCCGCAGGCAGAGCGTGAATACCTCGCCGGCGTAGTCGGAGTATGGGACAACAACACCTTTTACGAGGGACTGAAAGAGCAGTACTCAGACCTCGGAATCATCTTCACCTCGATGGACACCGCAGTCCAGGAGTACCCGGAGCTCGTCGAGCAGTACTTCATGAAGCGCTGCGTCCCGCCGCAGGACAACAAGTACAGCGCGCTGCACGGCGCAATCTGGTCCGGCGGATCCTTCGCATACATCCCGAAGGGCGTGAAGGTCGACCTTCCGCTGCAGGCCTACTTCCGCATGGAAGGTTCGGCCGAAGGCACCTTCGAGCATACGCTGATCATCGCCGAAGAAGGCTCAGAGATCAACTACATCGAGGGCTGCACCGCGCAGAGCTACAGCCTCAACTCGATGCACAGCGCAGTCGTTGAGATCTTCGTCAAGGAAGGCGCCAAGGCGCGTTACACGACCGTTCAGAACTGGTCCAAGGACGTCTACAACCTCAACACCAAGCGCGCAATCGTCGAGGCCGAAGGCACCGTCGAATGGGTCGGCGGCTCGATGGGCGCCAAGTACGTGATGCTCTACCCAGGTAGCTACCTGGTCGGCGAGCACGCCCGCGCGGACCACCTGAACGTCGGCGTCGCCGGCAAGGGAGTCTGGAAGGACACCGGCGCCAAGGTCGTGCACAACGCCCCGAACACCACTTCAAACATCCTCGCCAAGTCGATCTCCAAGGATGGCGGAATCATGGGTTACCGCGGTCTGGTGCGAATGGGCAAGAACTCACAGGGCAGCAAGTCGCGTGTCCAGTGCGACGGCTTGATGATGGATGACCTCTCGCGCTCAGACACCTGGCCCGACATCCAGATCCAGAACCCTTACGTCACGGTTGCCCACGAGGCAGTCGTCGGCAAGATCTCTGACGAGCAGCTCTTTTACCTGCGTTCACGCGGGCTCACAGAGGACGAGGCCGCCGGAATGATCGTCAACGGCTTCATCGAGCCGGTCACGAAGGAGCTCCCGATGGAATACGCGGTCGAGCTCAACCGACTGATCCAGCTCGAGATGGAAGGCTCAGTCGGTTAGTTCCGGCTGAGCGCGCCACTGACGGCGCCCAAGCATGGCCACCACTCCCAGCCAGGCAAACCTCGACAAGAACGAGATCTTCGCCGCGACCATGCGCGAAACGCGCGAGACCCTCGACCGCTGGGGCGAGGAGAAGACAAAGGTCCTCGGCGGCTGGATGATCAAATCGCTTTGCATCGCTCTGACGATGTTGCTTGCGGTGTACATCGTCTCCCTGCTCGTCGGCGGCGCCGACACGTACGCGCTCCCAAACATCCTCGGCAAACCGCACATGTCAGATGTGGTGGTCGTCTTCTTCCGCAACATGCTCGTCCTCGCGCTCCATGGCTTCGTCTGCCTGGCGGGCTTCATGGCAATGCGCGCTCTGCCTGAGCAGTCCAAGTACAAGAGCGGGCTGAACCGCTGGGTGCACGAGCACGCGGGTCCGGCCGCGATGATCTTCGTATCCGCGGCGACGATCTTCTCGATGACGACACAGACCTGGATCCTCGGTAACCAGGTTGCAGATCTTTCCTTCAGCCTCGGCGTGTCGCAGGCCACGTTGATGCTCACCGTCCTCCCTCACGCGGTCCTGGAGTTGACGGCAGTCTTCCTGCCGCTCGCCGCGTTTCTCACGGCAAGCCGCGCGCACGAGTGGGATCAGCTTCTGGCGGCCACGATCGTCACGGTTTCGGTGGCGATCCCGATGGTCATCATCGCCGCGCTCCTGGAGGCGTATCTCTGGCCGACCACGCTCCAGTCCGTGATCTTTTAACCTCTCTCGCCGTGCGCGTCACAGATCGGGAAATCATCGTTCCGGACCTGCCGGAAAACGTCACCTGGGTCAACTTCGAACCAGAGTCGATCGACGACCTCCTGCGCGTTGGTCCGGTGCTGATCGAGTTCTGGGACTTCGCGCGGATCAACTCGCTGCGCACGCTGCCGTACATGGAGGAGTGGACCAGGCGCTACGCCTCATCTGGCGCAACCGTGCTTGGCGTTCATTCGTCGGGCTTCTCGTTCGCAAAGGACGAGACAGTGGTCCGCGATGCGATCAAGCGCCTCGGCGTGCAGCACCCTGTGATCCTCGACCCCGAGTTCCAGCTCTGGCAAGCATTCGAGAACCGCGGCTGGCCCGCGCGCTACCTGTTCGGGCGCCACGGAATGCTCAAGTACTTCCACTACGGCGAGGGTGACTACGACGAGGCCGAGCTGACGCTCCAGGAAGTGCTGCGCGAACTTGACCCGGAGATCGAGCTTGAGCCGATCATGGATCCCCTGCGACCCGAAGACGCCCCCGGCGTTGAGCTGCACCCTCAGACGGCTGACCTGCAACTCCCCGACGGCGCCGACCGCCTGAAGGTGAAGGGCACCTGGGGAAGCGCCGAGGACTACATCCAGTCCGAGAAGGCCGGCAACAAGGTGAGTGTGAAGTGCGATGCCGGCTCGGCGTGGGCAGTTCTTTCAGGCGAGGGCGTTGAGTACCCCGGTCTGCACGAAGTGCCGATCGAAGACGGCCGTGCCTCGGTCGAAGCAGCTGGACCGGGCCTGCGCGTCCACGGCTTTCAGTTCACGCCGAAGCCGCCGATCGCGTAAACAGCGCGATCCGCGCGGCCACCTCGTCGCGCACCGCATCCGAGGCGCGCGCAATTGGCGACACAAGGCGCTCTTGGCTGACCGCGCGAATTTGGTATGGCTCGACGTAGCCGACGCGAACCCCGTTGCCAGCTCCGCCCTCGGAACTGCGCGGCAGTTCGATACGCACCGCGGCGTCACGCGGCGTGGTTGTGATCGGGCAGACGATCGCCAACTTTGCAGGCGCTTGGTTGATCTGATCGACGGAAACAACCAGGACCGGACGCGTTTTCGCCTGCTCGGAACCGATCACCGGATCCAGCCGTGCCCACCACACCTCGCCCTGCACCGCATGGCGAGCCACTTCCGGCGCTACCAGTCCGAGAAGTCGTCGTTGGGATTCAAGCCGTCGGCTGCAACCGCATCGAGCGCCTGCGTGTCAGCGGCGATCTCGTCCGCGTCTACGGAGAGCGAAGTCGCGAGCGCAGCGAGCAAACTCGCCTCACGCGCCTCGGAAACCAGCTGATCGAGCGTGTCGATCGACGTAGAACCCGTCGATGCGGCAAGCTCTTTCAGTGCATCACGAGTCTCGGCGCGAGCGCGAATCATCACTGTGTGACTGTGCATACCGCTCAGTATACCCAGAACGTATACAGATTACGTATACAACCGAAGCTCAGCTGGCAACCGGCAGAGCGCCGGTGTCAAGTGCGACGCGGATCTCTTTGGGGAGCATGAAGCGCATGTTCTCCTGGATCACTTCAAGCTCGGAGACGTCGGTCGTGCCGCGATCGCGGAAGACCTGCACGAGGTTCTGAACGAGCTCGTCCGGCGCACTGGCCCCCGAGGTGATCCCGACGATCGGCTTGCCTTCAAGCCATTCGTCCTGGACCTCTGAGGCGTTGTCGATCAAGTAGGCATCTGTGCCGAGGTCGCGCGTCACATCTACGAGGCGGTTTGAGTTCGAGGAGTTCTTCGAGCCAATCACGAGCACCACGTCGCACTCGGCGGCGAGCTCCTTGACCGATGCCTGGCGGTTGGTGGTCGCGTAACAAATGTCGTCAGTGCGCGGACCGACGATTGCCGGGAACTTCTCTTTGAGCGCGACGATGATCTCGCGGGTTTCGTCAACTGAAAGCGTGGTCTGCGAGATGAACGCGAGCTTCTCGGGATCGTCGACCTCGAGCGTGGCGACGTCGTCGATCGTCTCGACGAGGATCATCGCGTCAGGGGCCTCGCCCATCGTGCCTTCAACCTCTTCGTGGCCCTCGTGGCCGATCAGGATGATCTGGTATCCGTCGGCAGCGAATTTCTTGGCCTCTACGTGCACCTTCGTGACGAGCGGGCATGTGGCGTCAATCGTCTTCAGCCTGCGGTCCGCAGCTGCTGCGTGCACGGCGGGCGACACTCCGTGGGCGCTGAAAACAACGGTCTCCCCCTCGGGCACCTCTGCGGCGCTGTCAACGAAGATCGCACCACGCGCCTTCAGGGTCTCGACAACGTGCTTGTTGTGCACGATCTCTTTGCGCACGTACACCGGCGGCCCAAACACATCGAGCGCGTGCTCGACGGATTCGACAGCACGGTCGACGCCGGCGCAGTAGCCGCGCGGCGATGCAAGCAGGACCTTTTCCGGGACTGGCGTCACGTGTTTGATTGTACGTGGATGAGCAGTTGTGATGACCGAACACCTACGTGTGTGAGTTGGCTCACCGTGTTTGCTCCAAAAGTCCGTAGAATTCCCTCGTGAACTCCTTGCGCGTTGCGCGCGGAGCTTTGGAGATGGCCATTACCTCGACGTCGTACTCCGTCGGGGCCGTCTTTTCAACCGCTGTATTACTGCAAGATTTGAAGGGGGTCAGATGAGTCAGCGAGAGCTATCCCGCCTCAGTGCGACCGACGCCTCGTTCCTGGTGCAGGAACGTCAGGGTTCGCACATGCACATCGGCGGCCTGATGATTTTCGAGGGGCCGATGCCGGACATCGACATCCTAAAGGCGCACATCCGTTCTCGACTGCACCTCGTCCCGCGTTACCGCCAGCGCCTCGCCTGGGCGCCGCTCGAAGCTGGCCGGCCCTTCTGGACAGATGACCCGGAGTTCAATCTTTCGTACCACGTGCGCGACGCCGCGCTACCTGCACCCGGCAACGACGAGCAGCTCGAGCTGATGTGCGCCCGCATCTTCAGCCAGCGCCTCGACCGGCAGAAGCCGCTCTGGGAGATGTGGCTGATCGACGGCCTCGCCGGCGGTCGCTTCGGCATGATCTTGAAGACGCACCACGCCGTCATCGATGGCATCGCTGGCGTGGATGTAGGAACGGTGCTTCTCGGCCTTGAGCCGACCACCGACATCGACGAGCCGCGGCCCTGGCGCCCGGGTCCGTTCCCGACCGGCGGGGAGCTGCTCGAGATCGGCCTGCGCGACGCCTCGCGTGCGCCCAAGAACGCAGCCCGCCGCGCTCTCGCGTTGGCGCGAGGCGATCAGGAAGCCCGCTCAGACCTTGGCGAGTTCGTCACTGGCGCGACCAAGGCGATCACCGAGACGATGGACGCCGCCCCGCGCACCCCGCTGAACGGCCCGATCACCCAGCACCGCCGCTTCAAGATCGTGCGCAACTCGCTGGACGACTTCAAAGAGATCAAGACCTTGCTGGACACGACTCTGAACGACGTCGTGCTCACTGTTACCTCAGACGCCCTCGGTCGCTGGTTGCGCTCGCGCTACTACCCGACCGACGGCCTGAAGCTGCGCGCCCTGGTCCCGGTCTCCACCCGCCCCAAGCAGAAGCGCGGCGAGGCCGCCAAGTCGGGCAACGAACTCCTCGCGATGCGCGGTTCGCTCCCGGTCGAAGAGATGGACACGCTCAAGCGCCTCAACTACATCAAGAACTCAATGGACGGGCTGAAGAAGAACAACCAGGCCGTCGCAGCCGACGCGCTCACTGCAGTCCAGAACTTCGCCCCGCCGACCATCCTGGCGCAGGCCAGCCGGCTCAACTTCTCGACGCGGCTCTTCAACCTACTTGTGACGAACGTGCCCGGCCCGCAGATGCCGCTCTACCTGCTCGACCGCCCGATGGTCGACGCCTTCCCGATCCCATTCCTGGCCGAGAACCACACGATGGCGGTTGCGGTTATGAGCTACCACGGACGGATCAACTTCGGGATTCTCGCCGACTACGACGCGGTGCCTGATGTTCAGGTGGTCGCTGATGGTCTTTCGGACTCGCGCGATGACCTTCTTGACGCGACGTCGCAAGTGAAGAGCAAGGTGCGCGAGGTGATGCGCAGCGGCACCGAAGTCTCGGCACTCGCTGACGTCGCCAATCGCGCCGCCCAGACCGCAGCACGCACGAAGGCCAAGAAGAGCCGTGCCAGCGCGAACGTTCCGACCGCCGAGGTTGTCGGAATCAAGCCGAACGGCAGCGCAAGTGGCTCGGCTGCAACCGAGAAGCCAACCGCCAAACGCAAGCCCTCGGTCAAGAAGCCCGCTCGCAAGCCGGCACCCCCGAGCTAGTTGTAGTTACCAACAAGGTTGTTCAGCTCAGCGAGCCGAGCTTCCGGAGTCTTATGGCTGAGGCCGCCGTGCTTTCGTCTGGTGTTGTAGTGAAGCAGCCAACCGGGCAGTGCGG